>JAULVY010000124.1:0-27096 GCA_032110825.1 Chitinophagaceae bacterium
CACTATCGGGCTGCGCATTGGAACATCCATGAAGAACCAACATCAATAGGCCACATGCCATTTGATAAACAACAGACTTTAATCGTGCAGTCATAAATTTCATTGATTTAATATGGAGAATAATTTAATCAACTCTTCGTTGTTTTTCAATTTCAATTTATTCTCACTGCAAATCTGATTGATTTTATCTTGAACTTTAGGTAATGCCTCTTTAATTGATGATTCCTGGCGCTTAACCCGGTGCATCATTTTAACCCCGGTTTCGTAGACATACAACTCTTCACCTGTAACAAACGCTTGCTTTACACCACCCCCGTATCGATTGGCATCACCCAGGTACGAATATCGAAAGGTTAGCATGTGATATCGAGGACCTTCATAAATAACTTCATAAAAAACCTGCTCTCCCAAGCGGCCGTTTACCGGATAACCCGATTTAAAAGTTGAAAATATGGTTCTGCTTCCTAAACCATATGTTATCTGAAAAGCAGAAACTGGATCATTAAATAAAAACATTCCACCATCGCGATTAAAGTACAATTCGTTCTTTTCGAGGTTAAATTTGAGATCAATCTCTTTCACCATTTTACCATCTTTGAACGTAACAGAGCCTTTACCCCAATTGTCGTTCATCAAAGGACTGCCATCATACGCAACGGCATCTTTGTTTTCAAAAGCCCTACCCCGAATATTATAAGCTTCCATATATATATTCGTTGAAACGCTAGTGGTAACCCCTTGTCCCTGAATCTGCAATGAGATTCCAAAAAACAAAGGCATAAACAAGGAGAGCAAAGACGCAGATCGAATCATTGACTGATTTTCTATAAAATTAGAGAAGATTTTCTACATTTAATTTAAAATCGGCATAAGGATCAAATGTTTACCTTTGCTCTGTAAATATTTTTCTATTGGATTTTTCTTCTTTTCATTTTCACGAATCATTAGCAGAGAGTTTATTATCAAGCGGCTACAAAACCCCAACTCCTATTCAGGAAAAAACAATTCCATTGATTTTGGAAGGGAAAGATCTAATTGCAGCTGCACAGACTGGAACAGGTAAAACAGCAGCCTTTCTATTGCCCATCATTCACAAAATCTGCGCAGAGCATTACAAAGAAGCTGAGGTTCATGCACTCATTATTGTTCCAACACGTGAACTGGCTATACAAATCAGCACACATATTGACGGACTAACCTATTTCACTTCTATAAGTTCCATAGCCATTTATGGTGGTGGCGATGGAGAAAGCTTTGTTAGAGAGAAGCAGGCACTCTCTAAAGGAGTAGATATCGTTGTAGCAACTCCAGGGAAACTTATTTCCCATTTAAATATGGGATATGTAAAAATGAAGGAGCTAAAATTTCTGGTTTTGGATGAGGCGGATCGAATGCTGGATATGGGATTTTACGAAGACATCATGCGCATCATTTCGCATTTACCAAAAATCCGACAAACATTGCTCTTTTCGGCTACAATGCCCCCCAAGATTTTACAGTTGTCCAAAACCATTTTGAACAATCCAGAAGAAATTAGCATCAGCCTTTCAAAACCTCCAGATGCCATTTTGCAACAGGCATTTGTAGTTTATGAAAATCAGAAAATGCCCTTGATAGATAAAATCCTTACCGAGGGTCAATACCAATCGGTTTTGGTTTTTTGTTCAAAAAAACAAACGGTGAAATCACTCACCATGCAATTGAAACGAAAAGGATTTAATGCCAAAGAAATCCATTCGGATTTGGAGCAGGCCGAACGCGAATCTGTTTTGCAAGAATTTTCCTCTAAAAAGCTTCCCATTTTAATTGCAACGGATATCCTAAGCAGGGGAATCCATATCGACAATATCGAATTGGTGATCAATTTTGATGTTCCTTCAGATGCTGAAGATTATGTACATCGAATTGGAAGAACAGCAAGAGCTGCAACCAAAGGGCAGGCCATTACGTTCATCAATACAGATGATCAGCACAAATTTCAAAAAATTGAAAAGCTGATATCCAAAACCGTTGAAAAAGTCTCTACCCCTTCAGAAATAGGAGCTGGGCCTTCGTACGAAACAAAACCTTATTCATCTCGCCACGGTAAAAAAAAGGTCTACAAGAAAAATTAAAGCTTGTCGTTTCTAAAAACCACTACCCCATCAAAAACGTCAACAACAACGGACTTTGATTTATCAATATCCCCGGCTAGAATCTTTTTAGAAAGCTGATTTATTATTTCTTTTTGAATCAACCTCTTCAATGGCCTTGCTCCAAATTGAGGATCGTACCCATTTTCAGACAGAAAATCAATTGCGTAAGGAGTAAAACTCAACTCGATTTCAGATTCAGCGAGCAGCTTTTGCAATCCTTTCAATTGTATCTCAATAATTCGCTTTACTTCTTTTTTGGTTAACGGCTGGAACATGATGATCTCATCCACTCGATTCAAAAATTCAGGTCTGACGGTTTGTTTAAGCAAATTCATCACATCCAATTTTGCTTTTTGAGCAGCACGTTCTAGTTCAACATCCAGCGCACCCTCATATGCATCTTGAATGAGGTGACTTCCAATATTGCTGGTCATGATGATGATTGTATTTTTAAAATTCACAACCCGCCCTTTGTTGTCAGTCAACCTACCATCGTCTAATACCTGTAACAACACATTCCATACATCCGGATGTGCTTTTTCAATTTCATCAAGTAAAACAACGCTATAGGGCTTTCTGCGAACGGCTTCGGTCAATTGCCCCCCCTCATCGTATCCTACATAACCGGGAGGAGCCCCTACCAATCGGGATACAGCATGCTTTTCTTGGTATTCACTCATATCAATTCGGGTCATCATGCCTTCATCATCAAAAAGATACTCTGCAAGCGTTTTGGCCAATTCGGTCTTACCTACGCCAGTTGTTCCCAGGAAAATAAATGAGCCAATGGGTCTTTTGGGATCTTGAAGACCTGCTCTGCTTCTTCGAATTGCATCTGCCACAGCTGTGATAGCTTCTTCTTGTCCTACCACTCTTTCATGCAAATGATCCTCGAGTGACAATAGTCGTTCGCGATCGCTTTGCAGCATTTTGGCAACAGGAATTCCTGTAGCTTTAGCAACATTATCGGCAATGTCTTCTGCATCTACCTCTTCTTTTAACAACCGTTTTTCACCGGTATTTAAGAGCTCATCAGAAAGCACTTGAATTTCATTTTCCCGTTGTTTGATTTTACCGTACCTTATTTCAGCAACCAGTCCATAGTCACCTTCGCGCTCCGCACGTTCAGCTTGCATCTTCAACTTTTCAATATCAGCCTTTGCCTGTTGAACTTTCTCTACAATTTCTTTCTCTTCCTTCCACTTCGCTTTAAGCGTATCTCTTTCTACAGCCAAATTTGCCAACTCGGTATTCAACTCCTTGAGCTTTAACTCGTCATTTTCGCGTTTTATGGCTTCGCGCTCAATTTCCAATTGACGAATCTGTCTTTCCAGCTTATCGAGTTCTTCTGGCATTGAATTCATCTCCAACCTCAGCTTTGCCGCACTCTCATCAATTAAATCAATGGCCTTATCGGGTAAAAATCGATCGGTAATATATCGATTTGAAAGTTCCACTGCAGCAATAATGGCCTCATCTTTAATCCGTACATGGTGATGGGTTTCGTATCGATCTTTTAAGCCTCTTAAAATCGATACAGCATCTTCAACCGAAGGTTCTTCAATCATTACTTTTTGAAACCTTCTTTCAAGTGCCTTGTCTTTCTCAAAGTATTTTTGGTACTCATTTAATGTTGTTGCACCAATTGCCCTCAGTTCTCCACGCGCCAGCGCAGGTTTTAAAATATTAGCAGCGTCCATAGCTCCTTCACCTCCACCTGCTCCAACCAGCGTATGAATCTCGTCTATAAAAAGAATGATTTCACCATCGCTCGTAGATACTTCTTTTACTACTCCTTTTAATCTTTCCTCAAATTCTCCCTTGTATTTAGCTCCAGCAATCAACTGACCCATATCCAGCGCATAAATTAACTTGTTCTTGAGATTCTCCGGAACATCTCCATTTAAGATGCGCATGGCCAAGCCTTCAGCAATAGCTGTTTTACCTACTCCCGGTTCACCTACCAAAATGGGATTGTTTTTAGACCTTCGGGTGAGAATATGGAGTGTTCTGCGAATTTCTTCATCTCTTCCTATAACGGGATCCAGCTTACCCAAACGGGCTAATTCGATTAAATTTTTAGCATATTTATTTAGAGCATTGAACTGTGTTTCTTGTGTTTGACTTTTAATTTTATCTCCTTTTCTAAGTTCCTGAATAGCCTGAACCAATCCCTTTTCGGTCAAGCCAGCTTCTTTGAGCATTTTTGATGTTATATCGGAACCCAAGAGCAGCGCCAATAGGACAATCTCAGCCGTTACAAATTCATCACCAAATTTGGAAACCAATGAACCCGCTTTTAGTAAAGTGGTATTGCTTTCTCTTCCTAAACCAGCTGCAGGCTGATCTGCATTCTTGGGTAATTTTAATAACGATTCTTTTAACCGTGTTTGTACTACCTGTATGGAAACATTATTTTTCTTTAAAAGGTACTCAACGGGTGAGTTTTTTTGATCCAGCAAAGCTTGGAGCAGGTGTTCGTTTTCAATAGCAGGATTAGCAGCATTGAATGCAAGTTGCTGAGCAGCCTGAATCACTTCTGAAGCTTGTATGGTAAAGTTGTTTAAATTCATGGTCTGGATTTTTTATGTATAGCGGCAAATCATTTTCCAATCTAATAAATACGTTATAATGACATGTACCAACCCTTTAAACTGCCTTAAAAGCAGACTTTTATTGGTTTTCATGCTATTCTTGCAGACCGGTTTTGCCCAAACCGACTGGAGTCAGCTTCAGGCAATTATAAAGAGAAATGAAAAAGCAACAGGCAAAGACATCGTTGTTGCGATTCAAAAAGAAGGGAAAAATATTTTTTTAAAAGAAGCAGAAGAGTTTAAGTTAAAAACCCCGGCCCCCATAGCAAGCTCCAGCAAGTGGCTAACAGCTGCATTGGTCATGATGTTTGTTGATGAAGGGAAAATAAAATTAGATGACCCAGTATCCAAGTATATTCCCATTTTTGAAAAATACATGAAAGGGTATATCACCCTTCGTCACTGTCTTTCCCATACAACGGGCTTAGATACCGAACCCATAGGAATTTTAAAACTTGCTCAAAGAACCAAGTTTGAAAATCTCGAAAAAGAGGTTGAGTTTTTTGCCACAAAAAAATTAATAGTCGATAATCCCGGAGAAGCATTCGCCTATGGAAATGTGGGCTTGAATATTGCAGGAAGAGTTATTGAAGTGGTTTCTAAAAAAACATTTGATCGTGTAATTCAAGAAAAATTATTTAGACCCCTCGGAATGCGGACAGCAAGCTTTTACAATGAAAATGGAAACGCACCTAATCCTTCCGGTGGTGCAGTTTGCTCTGCGTTTGACTATCTAAATTTCATGCAAATGTTGTTAAATAAAGGAATGTTTAACGGAAAAAGAATTTTGAGCGAAGCCTCGGTAAAAGAAATTTTAAGCGCTCAGTTTCCGGAAGTCAAAAGCAGATATGTCCCCGAAGCTGGTAAAGGGTTTACGTATGCACTTGGAAATTGGGTTATTGAATCCAGAAGTGATGGCATCGGAACTGTATTTGCTTCCCCAGGTTTATTTGGAAGCTGGCCTTGGTTGGATACTCAAAGAAAATATTGTGGTATACTAATTCTATCCTCTTTAAATGGAAGCGTAAAAAGAGAAGTGTTTGAACAAGTGAAACAGGCAGTGGAAGTCATATTAGATTGACAAACAAACATGAATCAATCCGTAGCGAATAATACAACATTGATTAAACGCATAGCGCAAAATCTGGGTTTTGCTGAATGCGGTATTGCTCACGCAGCGCCTCTGGATGAGGATGCAAAACGTTTAGAACATTGGCTATCCAAAGGATACCAGGGCGACATGCATTATATGGAAAATCATTTTGAATTGAGGGTTGATCCTCAGAAATTGGTTCCTGGCGCAAAATCAGTTATTACGCTGTTGTTTAATTACTATCCAACTGAACAGCAGAATAAAGAATTACCACAAATAGCAAAGTACGCATACGGCAAAGACTATCACTTGGTGATTCGAGACAGACTCAATCAATTTTTAACCGAAATCAAAAACCAGATAGGGGATATTCAAGGAAGAGGCTTTGTAGATTCAGCACCTGTCCTAGAAAGAGCATGGGGGCATAAAAGTGGATTGGGTTGGATTGGTAAAAATGGCAACTTGATTAATAAACAGAAAGGCTCATTTTTTTTTCTCGCAACCTTGATATCTGATCTACCTCTTCTTCCGGATACACCGTATAGTAAAGACTACTGCGGTTCATGTACCAAATGCATAGATGCTTGTCCAACTGATGCTATTCTACCTGAAAAAGTATTGAACGCCTCGCAATGCATATCCTATTTTACAATTGAGTTAAAATCCATGTTATTGCCAGATGAGGTAGCAAAAAAATCAAACAACTGGATTTTTGGATGCGATATTTGTCAAGATGTATGCCCTTGGAACCGATTCAGTAAACCAAATGACCACACGGAATTTGAACCCTTAAACGAGATTATTACATTTTCAATCTCCGATTGGATGAACTTAGATGAAACAAAGTTCAAATCAATCTTCAAAGATTCCCCATTAAAAAGAAGTAAATGGGTAGGCATGAAAAGAAACCTCTCCATGTATACAAATCGGTGAGGATTACTCCCACTTAAATACTTTCACCGCAATCGCATACAATACCACCCCCCAAATGAATAAATATTGAAGCTGCGGCAAACAATCGTTCAAATGAGCTCCTTCAAAAGCAACATTTCTCATGGCCTGATTCAAATGAGTAAGGGGCAAAATTCTACACAACGGTTGAAGCCAAGCAGGAAAGTTTTCGACTGGAAAAAAAGTGCCTGCCAATAAAAACTGAGGTAAAGTAACCAAGTTTGCAAAAGGGGGTATGGTACTCTCATTGGGTGCTAATCCACTCACAATAAAACCAAACCCCATAAATACGATCAGTCCAATCAAACTCAAAACCATCAATTCTGCAAATGTTACTATGCCATGTACCAATGTAAATTTAAATGCAAAGTGACCTATGGAAAGAATAATAACTGCAGTGATCATTTGGAATGCGATTCGACCCAAGCCCTCTCCAAATACGATATAATTCCGTTTTACGGGAGTCGCAAAAAAACGCTTCAACACCAAGGTTTGTCGGAGATTAAAAAAAATAAATGCTACTCCAAAAACTCCAGCACTCAATAAAGAAAAACCCAGCTGACCTGGAAGAATAAAATCAATGGTTCGGTATTCCCTCCCTGGTAAAGTTTCTTTTTGCATAAAAGCGTATGTAGGTCGCTGGGGAAAGTCTCTTCCATCGAGTTCAGCAATAGCCTGCTGAATGATTGATTGCAGCAAACCAATTCGATCTGTAGCTGCAGTAGAAGTGGTTATATCAACAGCATACTTAGGAAATCCGGCGGGATTTACGGGTCTAATTTTTAAAATGGCTGTTATATGCCCTTTTTCTAACTCTTGCTTAGAAATCTTAAGGGGTTGAGTAACAATTTTTAAATTGGTCTTTTCAATCAGCCTCTTATATAAATCATTATCCACAGAAGAGGAAGGGTCAAAGGTTACTCGAATTACAGGAGTTGTTGAGCTTAAGAATCCAAAAACCAAAATAAAGATGATGGGAAAAAGAAAGCTGAAAATAACAGCGGAAGGACTTCTAAAAATTGATTTAATGCTTGCCTTGGCAATAGCAAGCATGGCTCTAAACTGACTATACTCGGTAGTTTTTTTCATCGAATTGAAAATTCAAAAGGAAGTTGTGCTTTTATTTCTCCCCTTTCGTTTTTAAGGGATTTTACACGCTGCCAAATAAGATGATCAGCACCCAACTCTTGTTTCATCATGCGTGAAGTAAAATCATTAACTGGCTTGTCAAGCAACATCTCTAAGAAATTTTTAGGTTCTGGATATGTCTTGATTTTGTATTCCGTAAGATTCGCTTCTTTTGCTGCAGCTTTAACTGCATCCTCAATACCACCAATCTGGTCTGCTAAACCCAATTCAATGGCTTTCCTTCCCGTCCATACCCTTCCCTGTGCAATACTATCGACATAATTCATTTGCTTTTTTCTTCCATCAGCTACCCTGCTTTTGAAATCCATATAGATTCGATCTACTTGTTGCTGGATGATAGCGGATTCAGCAGGACTCATTGAACGCGTCACAGAAGGCAGATCTGAAAATTCAGATGTTTTTACTCGATCAAAGGTTACTCCCAATTTTGATTTCATAAAACTAGAAAAATCAGGAACAATGCTAAATACCCCGATGGAACCCGTTATGGTATTGGGCTGGACATATATAGCGTTGGCATTGGCGGCAATGTAATATCCCCCACTAGCGGCAACATCCCCCATGGATACCATTACTTTTTTCCCTTCTTTTTTAATCAATTCCATTTCACGCCAGATCAACTCACTGGCTAAACTGCTGCCCCCAGGGGAATTAATACGCAGAACAACGGCCTTAATAGACTTATCGTTTCGAATCTTTCTAAGCAGCGATATGTATTCATTGGAAGAAACCTGACCTAAATTTCCTTTTCCGTACACGATCTCACCCTCGGCAACTACAAGAGCAATTTTATCCTTTTTATACCCTCCTGCTTCATTAACCGCTTTATCGTAATCAGCTAGATTTATAAAATTGATTTTTGATTTTTGATCAAGTTTTATTTTTTTTTGAATAACGGTCCTTACTTCATCCTCGTATTTTAAGCCGTCGATCAATTTAGCGCGATACGCATCTTCAGGTGTTTGGATTAGAAACCGATTGGCCTGATCTTTCAGCAGTGATGTGTCTATTTTTCTTACCCTGGAAATACTTTGAATCATTTGCCCATAGAGATCAAAAAGCCATTCGGATGTTTGCAAACGATTAGCATCAGACATTCCCGTAGCACGAAAAGGCTCGGTTGCACTCTTAAACTTTCCTGCATAAAAAATCTGAGGCTTTATTTCAAGACGATCAATTAAATCTTTAAAAAATACAGACTCTACAGATAAGCCTTGCCATTCAAAAGCTCCTTTTGGATTTACATAAATAGAATCAGCGATGTGTGAAATCAAATAGGCTTTTTGAGAAATATAATCTCCATACGCAACAATAAACTTACCCGATTTCTTAAAAACTTCTAATGCTTTCTTGATTTCCTCCGAACTGGCAAATCCGTTTGGATTGTCTTTTGAAATCAAATAAATACATTTCACTAAAGAATCTTTTGAAGCATGTTCAATAAGTTGAATTGTCTTAAATAAGGATGTTTTATTCTCTTCCCCAGTTAGCTCATCGAAGGGATTTTCCAAATCAAGTTCTGGATAAGACATTCCTAAATTGATGACTAAAACCGATTGAGGAGAAACTTCAACCTTTTTCTCCGATGTTAGTACAGATACAATGCCTATAAAAAGCATGAATACTATTCCAAAGAAAAGAATCAAAGACAAAAATGAAGCAAAGAGGTATTTAAAAAAACTTTTCAAAACAAGGTATTTAGAAGGCGAAATTAAAGAACTTTACACTCCTCGCAGATATTGATTTATGAATGATTTGATTCTTCTGATAGGTGGCAACCAAGGTAACCGGATTTCCTATCTGGAGAGAGCCATTTGTGATATTGAGGAAAGGATCGGTCCCATACAAGCAAAGTCACATGTATATAAAACAGCACCATGGGGAAATGCAAATCAACCCTCCTTCTATAATCAGGCAATCGGTGTAAAAACGCAATTATCGGCAAAAGAAGCAATGGCAACAATACTCGTCATTGAAGAAGACATGGGGAGAATTCGGATAGAAAAAAATGGTCCCCGTACCATCGATATTGATATTCTATATTATAATAAACAAATTGTACAAGAAGATACACTTGAAATTCCTCATCCCAGAATTGCAGAAAGAAAGTTTGTATTGATGCCGCTTGTTGAAATTTATCCAAATTGGATAGACCCTGTGTATAACAAAACCATCCAAGAATTGATTCAGGAATGCAAAGACACGCTAACCGTTGATAAATTATCCCCTGACTGTGCATAAGATTGCCATACATCCAGAAATGCCTTTATTAAGTTTGACAAGATGAATTATCGATTCATTACCATCGAAGGTAATATTGGAGTTGGGAAAACCACTTTGGCCCATCTATTAGCCAAAGAGCTTAACGCCAGGTTAATCTTAGAACAATTTGCAGAGAATCCTTTTCTTTCTAAGTTCTATGAAAACCCAGGTCAATATGCATTCCCAGTTGAGTTGTTCTTCATGGCCGAACGCTATAAACAACAAAAAGACCTGGTAAACCAACAAGATCTTTTTCAAAGTGTAACGATTTCCGACTATTTATTTACCAAATGCCTGCTCTTTGCAAAAGTAAATTTACCGGAAGACGAGTTCCGTCTTTATCAAGGGTTGTTTGATATCATGCAACAGCAGTTGGTGCAGCCGGATATACTCATTTACTTGCATGCCCCTGTTCATCGATTGCAAGAAAACATCCGCAAACGCAATAGGCCTTATGAGCAAAATATTCAAAACGATTATCTCTTCAATATTCAGCAAACGTATACGCATTACATCAAGCAACACAACATCAAAACTTTATTTGTAGATGCCAGCAATGCAGATTTCTTGGGTAACGAAAAACACCTGAACGTGATTTTAGATGCTCTTGAAAGAGATCACGAAGCAGGTCAGCATTACATTACGCTACCCTGAGTTTTCTTTTGTTTAGGTTAACTTGCCGGTATGTTTTCATTTTCACAACATAAAAGTTTTGCTGCACTTCGGTATACCGAATTTAGATCCTATATACTGGCGCGTTTTTTATTCATCATGGTATTAACCATGCAGGCAACCCTCATCAGTTGGGAAGTGTTCAAAATCACAAAAGATCCATTCAGCATAGGGTTAATTGGCTTAGTCGAATTTGTGCCAGCAGTTATCATGGCTATTTATTCCGGCTACATCATTGATCGAACAGATAAGAAAAAACTGTTGCATTTGAGTATTGCAGGCAATTTGGTATTAACCGTATTGTTTGCAGTAATTACTAGCAACTATGCCCATCAACATCTTCAGTCAACTACCATTTTGATTTGCATTTACGTAATTGCTTTTTTAACGGGGATTGCACGGGCATTCAGCGGACCAACCTCTTTTGCGTTGGTTGGAATGCTTGTACCTCGAGATCAGCTTCCCAATGCAATCAGCTGGCACAGCAGTTCTTGGCAGGTTGCAGGTGTACTGGGTCCCGCAGTTGGAGGCATACTCTATGGAGAAAAGGGCATTACATTTACGTTTGTGCTCATGACAGCTATGATGATTCTTTCCGTTTTGGTTCTTTTTCTTCTAAAACCTAAACCTCCGGCTCAACAGATCAGCAAAGAACCCATGCTTAAAAGCATACAAGAGGGAATGAAGTTTGTATGGAATACCAAGGAAATCTTGGGTGTAATGAGTTTGGATTTATTTGCAGTTTTATTTGGAGGCGCTACAGCCCTTCTGCCCTATTTTTCTGAAGTACTATTAAAAACAGGTGCTGAAGGCTTGGGTATTTTACGGTCTGCTCCAGGGATAGGTGCTATTCTGGTGATGCTGATTATACATTTTATCCCCCTAAAAAAGAATCAAGGCAAAATCATGTTGTTTTGTGTTGCTGGATTCGGATTTTCTATATTTATTTTTGGAGTATCAACATCTTTTTGGTTGTCCTTTGCCGCTTTGTTGATATCGGGTTTATTGGATGGGATCAGCATCATTGTTCGATCTACCATTTTACAACTCAAAACTCCGGAAGAGATGAAAGGAAGGGTATCAGCTCTCAATAGCATTTTTATTATTTCATCCAATGAATTGGGAGCATTTGAAAGCGGATTTGCTTCAAAACTAATGGGAGTAATACCATCGGTAGTTTTTGGAAGCATGATGACCATGGGAATTACGGTTTATGCATGGTTTAAATTTCCCAAAATCAAAAACATCCAATACTGATATTATTGTGTTTTCTCTATTAGTTTTTCTACTGCGTAATAGGCAGCTGGACAAAAAGAAATATTTTTTAAAGTAATCGATTGTCTTTTGTAGAAAACATCTTCATCTGTGTAAGGAAAACGATGGCAGTCGGATGGCCTCACATCGTAAATGCTGCAGGTATTATCCGCAGAGAGAAAAGCGCATGGTGTAGAATGTAAAACATAATCACCCTCCTCATCAATTTTTAAGTATTTGTCGATAAAAAGCCCCTCTTTCATTCCTAGTGATTTGCTGATTCGCTTGATATCGGGTGTTTTAAACCGGGGAGAATAATTTTTACAGCATTGTGCACATGTTAGGCAGTTAACGGCCTCAAAGGTCTCTTCATGAACCTCAGGTAAAAGTTTCAAAATTTTTTTAGGGGGTGTATTTTTGAAAAATGCCTGGTATGTTTTTGCTCGGTCTGTAGCCTTTTTTTCCCAATTCTGAAGTAGCTGCTCCTTCATACCCAAAACTACAGCAATTGGTTGATTTGCATTCTGTTTCACCAATTAATCCACATTTCCATATTTGTGTGCACAAAATGCAGCACGAGTATAAAGGTCTAATTAACTTTGCGCTTTAATTTTTGTTAGATAGGAAGTTTAAAATACCATCCCATGAATCTTATTGAGCAGCAAGCACATGAATTCAAATCCAGGCACATTGGTCCATCGTCATCAGAAACGGAAAGGATGCTAAAAGCCATTGGAGAAAAAAACCTGAATGAACTGGTGGATAAAACTGTTCCTGCCAACATCAAAAATTCAGCCTCTCTTGCAATTCCTACTGCCATGAGTGAAGCTGCTTATCTAGATCATATCAAAGAAGTAGGAGAAAAAAATAGTGTCGCTAAAAACTTTTTAGGTCAGGGTTATTACGGAACACATACCCCTACCGTAATTCTTAGAAATATTTTTGAAAACCCAGGCTGGTATACTCAATACACACCCTATCAGGCAGAAATTGCTCAAGGCCGACTGGAGAGTTTATTGAATTTTCAAACCATGGTGAGTGATTTAACCGGACTCCCCATTGCCAATGCATCGTTGTTGGACGAGGCGACTGCAGCTGCTGAGGCCATGACGATGTTTTTCAATGCCTTGAACAAGCAAGATCACATTGAAAGACCTAAGTTTTTTGTTGATAAACATAGCTTTCCTCAAACCATTGATCTACTGATTACTCGCGCTAAACCCATTGGCATAGAAATACATATTGGCTCTACCAATGAGGCCGAAATTGATTCATCGTATTTTGGTGCTTTGGTCCAATACCCAAACAATATAGGCGCCTTGGAGGACCATAGAAGTTTTATTGAAAAGGTTCATGCACAAGGTGGCTATGTGGTTATGACTACTGATTTGCTTGCGCTTACGTTAATTACACCTCCGGGTGAATTGGGCGCAGATGCAGCCTGTGGTTCGGCCCAGCGCTTTGGAGTTCCTATGGGATACGGTGGACCACACGCTGCTTTTTTTGCTACCAAGGATGAATTCAAGCGAAACATACCCGGTAGAATCATTGGCATCAGTATTGATGCAGATGGAAATCGTGCTTTAAGAATGGCATTGCAAACAAGAGAACAGCATATCAAAAGAGAAAAAGCTACTTCTAATATTTGCACTGCACAGGCATTGCTGGCAAATATGGCAGCCATGTATGCTGTTTATCATGGTCCTATTGGTTTAAAAAAGATTGCCACCCGAGTTTCTCAGTTTACCGTTTCCGCAGCAAAATCATTGGAAGAAAAAGGCTTCAAACTCATTTCAAAAACTTTCTTTGATACACTTACCATTCAGACGGATAAAGCCAAAGATTGGGTTGAATTGGCAGAGTCAAAAAATATCAATTTCCGTTTAATCGACTCCACACACATTGGAATTAGTTTTGACGAAACAACAAAATCAGCAGATGTTCTAGACATGCTTTCCTGTTTTGATACTTCCGGTTCGTCATCCTTTACAATTTCAGAAGAGGATTATTTAGGAAATATTCCTACTTCATTAACACGCACCTCATCTTTCCTTTTACATCCTGTTTTCAATAACTACCATAGCGAAAGCAAGATGATGAGATACATCAAATCCTTGGAGAACAAAGATTTATCATTGAATACATCCATGATTTCTTTAGGAAGCTGTACCATGAAACTTAATGCAGCAACTGAAATGATGCCACTCAGCTGGTCGTGCTGGAATCAAATTCACCCCTTTGCACCATCCAGCCAAACCAAAGGATACCAGCAAATTTTGAACGAGCTTTCTCAATACCTCTGTGAGGTTACCGGCTTTGATGCATGCAGTCTGCAGCCCAATAGTGGTGCACAGGGTGAATATGCAGGCTTATTGGCCATACGCGGATATCATTTATCCAGAGGTGATCATCACCGAAATGTAATGCTAATTCCTATTTCTGCACATGGCACCAATCCCGCGTCAGCGGTAATGGCCGGTATGAAAGTGGTTGTGATTAAAGCAATGGATAACGGATATGTTGATTTAGAGGATCTAAAAGAAAAGGCCATTCAAAACAGCAACAATCTTGCTGGGATCATGATAACCTATCCGAGCACGTATGGCGTGTATGAAGAAACTGTAAAAGACATTACATCCATCGTACATGAACACGGAGGTCAGGTATATATGGATGGGGCAAACATGAATGCTCAAGTTGGATTAACATCTCCGGGTCTTATTGGTGCCGATGTTTGCCACTTGAACTTGCATAAAACATTTGCAATACCGCATGGCGGCGGAGGTCCAGGCATGGGTCCTATTTGTGTAAAAAAACATTTAGAACCGTTTTTACCTGGTCATACTTTTTTCAGTGAGGGAGCAGGCCCTGAAGGAAATACTGCCGTAAGCGCAGCACCGTTTGGAAGTGCAAGTATTTTGTTGATCAGCTATGGTTACATCAGAATGTTAGGAGCGGATGGATTAAAATTGGCAACCGAATACGCAATTTTGAATGCCAACTACATGAAATCACGTTTGAAGGATCATTATGACATACTCTATCTGGGAACACAAGGTACATGCGCCCATGAATTCATTGTAGACCTAAGGCCATTCAAAAAATCGGCAGACATTGAAGCAGAGGATTTAGCAAAACGGTTGATGGACTATGGTTTTCATGCTCCAACCTTGAGTTTTCCTGTACCCGGTACCATCATGATCGAACCAACCGAAAGCGAAGACATGGCGGAACTGGATCGTTTTTGTGATGCCATGATCTCCATTCGAAATGAAATCAAAGAAATTGAAATTGGAACAGCAGATCGTAAAGAAAATGTTTTAAAAAGAGCACCACATACACAGGCTAATGTTTGCTCGGATGTTTGGGATAGACCTTACTCTAGAGAGAAAGCTGCTTTTCCAGTAAGTCGACTCAAGGATAGTAAATTTTGGCCCAGCATTGCGCGTGTAAACAATACCTATGGAGACCGCAACCTGGTATGTACCTGTGAGCCCGTAAGCAGTTATCAGGAGTAGATAACCCGTTGATAATTTTTTGCTCGATTTCTCCATTTTTATTGAAAAAATGGCGTTCGTTTCGTAAATTTAATCGAATGCTTGCCACTGTATTGAAATAATTTAATCAATACAGTCACTTTATTAGATATTATTTAAAAATTGCTTATATGGCAAGAAATCTAGGGTTATATAGAGAGGAGTTTGAGCGGGATGCCTGCGGAATTGGATTTGTGGCTAATATCAAAGGAAACAAGAGTCACCAGGTTATTGGAGATGCACTCACCATTTTAGAAAATATGGAGCACCGAGGTGCTTGTGGCTGTGAGAGTAACACAGGCGATGGTGCTGGTATATTGATTCAAATTCCTCATGCATTCTTTTTTGATGAGTGTTTGAAGGCAGGAGTTCATCTGCCCTCATTTGGAAGGTATGGAGTGGGTATGGTTTTTTTTCCCAAGGAAGTTCGATTAAGAGAAGAATGCAGAGATCTTTTTTCTCGTGCAGTAGAAGAATTGGGATTGGAAATTTTAACCTGGAGAAAAGTACCCGTAAATCCTTCAGACATTGGATACACGGCAAGATCTGTAGAACCAGAGATAGAGCAGGTATTTATAGCATGCCCGGATCACATCTCCGATCCAATGGCTTTTGAAAGAAAGTTATTTGTGCTAAGAAACTATTCAAGTCATTTAATCAATAACACAACTAAAAAAGATTCGATTGGATTTTACATTGCTTCTTTATCGTATAAAATTATAATTTACAAGGGACAGCTTACCAGTCATCAGGTTCGCAGTTACTACCCCGATCTCAGTAATAAAAAAGTTTTGAGTGCATTGGGATTGGTCCACTCGCGTTTTGCCACCAACACATTCCCATCTTGGAAACTTGCACAACCTTTTAGATTCATTGCACATAACGGAGAAATCAATACGCTTCAAGGCAATTTAAATTGGATTAAAACCAATGAAAAAGGATATACATCTCCCTATTTTACAAAGGAAGAGATGGACATGTTATTACCACTCATTTCAGGAAGTCAAAGTGATTCTGCCAGTTTAGACAACATGATTGAGTTGCTAACCATGACGGGCAGGACTCTCCCTCATGTAATGATGATGTTGATCCCAGAGGCATGGGACGGAAATGAGAACATGGATCCAATAAAAAAAGCATTTTATGAATTTCATGCTTCGATCATGGAACCATGGGATGGACCCGCTTCCATCTCATTTACCGATGGAAGAATGATTGGAGCTACATTAGATCGAAACGGTTTAAGGCCATCCCGTTATTGTGTTACTTCTGATGATCGCGTAATCATGGCATCAGAAACAGGAGCACTTCCGGTAGATCCTTCACTCATAGTAGAGAAAGGAAGATTGCAGCCAGGAAAGATGTTTATTGTAGACATGGAGGAAGGAAGAATCATAAGCGACGAAGAAGTTAAATCAAAAATTTGTTCTCAAAAACCATATGGTGATTGGCTAAACAAATATAAAATCAGGCTCAATGAACTACCTGAACCGCGGGTGATGTTTACCCATTTGGAACACGATCAGGTTTTCAAATACCAAAAAGCATTTGGATATTCATCAGAAGATTTAGAAAATATTGTTGCGCCCATGGCCTTAGAGGGTAAAGAGCCTGTTGGCTCAATGGGCGCGGATATACCCTTGGCCGTTTTGAGTGATCAGCCTCAACACTTGAGCAGCTATTTCAAACAATTGTTTGCTCAGGTTACCAACCCACCCATTGATCCCATTCGCGAACGATTGGTTATGTCATTGGCCACCTTTGTTGGCAACAACGGAAATATGCTGATAGAGGATCCAATCAGTTGCCATACCGTAGCATTAAAGCATCCTGTATTAACAAACAAAGACCTCGAAAAAATCAGAAGTATAGACACAGGTATTTTTCAGGCCAAAACTTTGCAATGTTATTTCCGGGCAGATGGACAACCGGGATCACTGAAAAAAGCATTGGATAGAATTTGTCGCTATGCAGTAGATGCTGTTGAAGATGGATTTGAAGTTTTGATATTGCAGGATAGGGCTATTGATTCCGACCACGCTCCTATCCCATCGCTACTTTCTACTTCAGCCATTCATCACCATTTGATTAGAAAAGGATACAGAGGAAAAGTTGGAATTATTGTGGAAGCGGGTGATGTTTGGGAGGTTCATCATTTTGCTTGCCTCATTGGTTTTGGTGCAACTGCGATCAATCCGTACCTGGCGCTTTCCAGTATTCGCGATATGAGATTATCGGGCAAAATAGAAACCGATTTAGATCCAGAGAAACTCAAGAAAAACTACATCAAAGGAATTAACGAAGGATTGCTAAAAGTATTTTCTAAAATGGGAATCTCAACCCTTCAGTCGTATCAAGGAGCACAAATATTTGAGATCATCGGTTTAAATAATGATGTGGTTGATACCTATTTTACTGGCGCTGTTTCCCGGATTGAAGGAATGGGCTTAGATGAGATTGCAAAAGAAGCATTGGCTAAACATAAACTGGCTTTCAGCAGAAAAACAATTCCTGTTGACCGATTGCCTGTTGGAGGAATATACCAATGGAAAAGAAAGGGAGAGTTTCATCTCTTCAACCCCCAGACCATCCATTTGCTGCAACATGCTACACGTGTAGGAGATTATACTACGTTCAAGAAATATTCTCGATTGGTCAATGACCAAAGCGAAAAGGCCAGTACACTGCGAAGCTTATTTGAGTTTGCTCCCAACCGAAAACCCATTTCAATTGACGAAGTAGAGCCAGCAGAAAATATCTATAAACGATTTGCAACAGGCGCCATGTCTTTTGGAAGTATTTCCTGGGAAGCGCATACAACATTGGCCATTGCTATGAATCGACTAGGGGCGAAAAGCAATACGGGTGAAGGAGGTGAGGATGAAATTCGCTACAAACCATTGGCAAATGGTGATTCCATGCGCTCTTCAATTAAACAAGTTGCATCAGCTCGATTTGGAGTTACGAGTCAGTATTTAACTGAAGCGGATGAACTCCAAATTAAAATGGCACAAGGTGCTAAACCGGGAGAAGGGGGACAACTTCCGGGGCATAAAGTTGACGAATGGATTGGAAGGGTTCGTCATTCCACTCCCGGAGTTGGATTGATTTCACCGCCACCCCATCATGATATTTATTCGATTGAAGATCTTGCTCAATTGATTTTTGATTTGAAAAATGCAAATCGAAAAGCCAGAATCAGTGTAAAACTCGTTTCCAAAGCGGGTGTTGGAACTATTGCAGCAGGTGTTGCCAAAGCAAAAGCAGATGTGGTTTTAATTTCAGGCCATGACGGCGGAACAGGTGCCTCCCCTATTAGTTCCATTAGACATGCGGGACTTCCCTGGGAGTTGGGATTGGCAGAAGCACATCAAACACTTGTAAAGAATAAACTAAGGAGTCGCGTTGTACTTCAAGCCGACGGTCAGTTGAAAACAGGAAGAGATGTTGCACTAGCAACCTTATTGGGAGCAGAAGAATGGGGTGTTGCAACTGCTGCATTGGTTGTTGAAGGTTGTATAATGATGCGCAAATGTCATCTAAATACGTGTCCCGTTGGCGTTGCAACTCAAGACCCGGAGCTTAGAAAAAGATTCAACGGTGCAGCGGAGTATGTTGTGAATTTTATACAATTCATGACACGGGAATTCAGGGAAATTATGGCAGAAATGGGTTATCGAACAGTTGAGGAGATGGTTGGACAATCGGATGCTTTAAAAGTAAGAGAAGGAGTAAATCATTGGAAATTCAGCAAACTAAATTTGAGTCCCATATTATACAAAGAACCCGCCGATTCATTTACTGGATTGTACAAACAGGAGGAGCAGGATCATGGAATTGCTTCTGTATTGGATTGGAAATTAATCGAAGGGTCCGCAAAGGCATTGGATGCACAGGAGAAAGTGGTATTGGAATTTCCCATTTGCAATACAGACCGAACAACAGGCACCATGTTGAGCAATGAGATTACCAAACGCTATGGACCACAAGGACTTAAAGAAGACAGTATTCATATCAAGTTGACTGGAACAGCCGGACAAAGTTTTGGTGCATTCAATACCAAAGGAATAACCCTCGAATTGGAAGGCGATGCCAATGATTATTTTGGTAAAGGTCTTAGTGGAGCTAAAATGATTATCTATCCCTCTAAGGAATCTCACTTTGTTGCTGAAGAAAATATCATCATTGGCAACGTTGCATTTTATGGAGCAACATCAGGCATAGCTTTCATACGCGGAAAAGCCGGTGAACGATTTGCAGTAAGAAATTCGGGGGCAACAGCAGTAGTTGAAGGAGTTGGAGATCATGGCTGTGAGTACATGACTGGCGGCACGGTTGTTGTGTTGGGAGCAACGGGAAGCAATTTTGCAGCCGGCATGAGTGGAGGTATCGCTTATGTATATGATGTAAATAGTGAGTTTGCAGAAAAATGTAATCCTGAAATGGTTGATCTCGACCCATTGGGTAAAGAGGATGAGTCCATTTTAAAATCACTTATTGATGAACATAAAAAATATACTGGAAGTACCGTTGCTAAATTTATCATAAGCGATTGGGATAACCAAAAACAACATTTCATCAAAGTATTTCCGAAGGATTTTAAAAGAGCATTACAACTAAAAAGTGCTGGTGTAAAAGCAACAGTTTAATTATATATTGATATGGGCAAGCCAACAGGATTTAAAGAATTCACAAGAACAGCACCACAAAAAATAAGTCCCGCTGAACGAATCAAAAATTTCAATGAATTTATTCAACCCTATGATGCTGCTGAGTTGAATAAACAGGCAGCTCGTTGCATGGATTGTGGTGTTCCGTTTTGCCATCACGGTTGTCCACTTGGAAATATCATTCCAGAATTTAACGACGCCGTATATAAAGAACAATGGGAAGAAGCATATCAAATTCTTGCATCTACAAATAACTTCCCAGAATTTACAGGAAGAATTTGCCCCGCACCTTGCGAAAGTTCCTGCGTATTGGGAATCAATCAACCTCCAGTAAGCATAGAGGAAATAGAAAAACACATTATTGAGATTGCTTTTGAAAAAGGATATGCAAAAGCAAATGTCCCCTACTACAGAACCGGTAAAAAAATTGCTGTAGTTGGAAGTGGGCCTGCTGGATTAGCCGCAGCTGCTCAGTTGAATCAAGCGGGACATTGGGTGACTGTATTTGAGCGCGATGAAAAACCAGGCGGATTGTTGCGGTATGGAATTCCGGATTTTAAATTGGATAAGAAAATTATTGATCGGAGGATTGCGCTATTGGAGGAAGAAGGAATACAGTTCAAATGCAAATCGAATGTTGGTTTAAATATCAGCGTGAATGATTTGCTTAGGGAGTATAATGCTATTGTACTGGCAGGAGGATCTACTGTTCCTCGCGACTTATCCATTGTAGGCAGAGAAAATAAGGGAATTCATTATGCCATGCATTTTCTCAAACAACAAAATAAAATCGTAGATGGAGTAGATCCACTCGATAGTAAAAACATTGAGAGTAATATTTACGACGAGATGATTTCAGCCAAAGGGAAACATGTTGTCGTTATTGGCGGAGGAGATACAGGAAGTGATTGTGTTGGAACATCCAACCGTCAGGGTGCTTTGAGCGTAACGCAATACGAGTTGCTACCCAAACCTCCGGAAAATCGAAATCAATACATGCCCTGGCCAAGTTATCCAATGGTCTTAAAAACTTCTACATCACATGAAGAGGGTTGTAATCGCGAATGGGCCATTGCCACAAAAGAATTTATTGGAGATGGTAAGGGAAATATAAAGGCCATTAAAACAATTGAATTGGAATGGAAATCAGAGGACGGAAAGCCGAGCAAATTCACTGAAAAACCCAATTCAGAAAAAATAATCCCCTGCGATTTGGTTTTACTGGCTATGGGTTTTGTAAGTCCACAGAAAGAAGGATTATTGGAACAACTGGATGTTGAGTTGGATGAAAGGGGAAATGTCAGGGCCACTGAAAAAGAGTATAAGACCAATATTTCCAAGTTGTTTTCTTGTGGTGACATGAGAAGAGGACAATCCCTTGTAGTTTGGGCTATTAGCGAGGGAAGAGAATGTGCCAAAAAAGTTGATGAGTTTCTAATGGGAGAATCTATGCTTGAAAGTAAAGATGCTAGGCTCATAACTTTTTAAAAAATTCAACATTTTACACTTTACAATTAATTATTATATATAATATTTTAGATTTTTTTTAAATTGCGTTATCACCATTATATTATATATTAAATTGATTATAAATCTTTAAGTAAATTTATATATCATATTATGATTATTTATATGTATTTTATTTTTACTAATTAGGTTACTATTTCTTAGTTTAGAGATTAATTATTAGAAAATTATTTCTCCAATCTAAGGTTTATGAATTCAAAAATTGTAAGAGACCGTCTCCCCTTCCTGATCCTACTACTTATTGCTCTTGCTTCGGTATTTGTCCCTTCCTTTCCAATTTATGAAGATGCTCAAGGATTATACAATGGATCCGATATTGCTTGGATCCTGATTTCTACGGCTCTTGTATTTTTAATGACCCCAGGTCTTGCTTTTTTTTATGGCGGGATGGTTCATCGTAAGAATGTTATTTCAACGATGATTAAAAGCACGGTGGCTGCAGGAGTTGTGTCGGTAATCTGGGTAACATTTGGATTTAGTCTATGTTTTGGAGATTCAATCAATGGATTCATCGGAAATCCTATGTCGCATTTTTTCTTTAAAGATGTCAGCAATGCTGAACCCTGGAGCCTAGCCCCAACTATTCCAAAAACGCTTTTTTCCATGTTTCAATTGATGTTTGCGATTATCACACCCGGACTGGTGGTTGGAGCACTTGCAGAACGAGTTCGATTTACTTCTTATATTTTATTTATTATTTTGTTTAGCATTCTCGTTTATGCACCATTGGCTCATTGGACCTGGCATCCAGATGGTTTTTTATTTAAAATGGGTGCGCTGGATTTTGCAGGGGGTACCGTAGTTCACATTTCTGCAGGTTGTGCCGCCCTTGCAGGAGTGCTGGTATTAAAAAGAAGAAAAACTCATATGGAAGGAGCCGAAATACCACCGGCCAATGTTCCATATGTTTTGATTGGAACAGGATTACTTTGGTTTGGATGGTTTGGCTTCAATGGTGGATCTGCGCTCGCTGCCAATGGATTGGCTGTTTCAGCTATCTCTACCACAAATATTGCAGCTGCAGCTGCTGGATTATCCTGGATGTTTTTTGATGTAATGAAAGGCAAAAAACCATCAGTAATGGGATTCTGCATAGGTGCTGTTGTTGGACTTGTTGCCATCACACCCGGTGCAGGATTTGTTGGCATCCCACAGAGTATATTTATCGGAGTTGCCGCGGCCATCATCTCTAACATTGCTGTAAAATACAAACAACGATCTACGCTTGATGACACATTAGATGTATTCCCATGTCATGGACTTGGAGGTATAGTCGGAATGATTCTTACTGGTGTTTTTGCAACCAAAACAGTCAATGCCAGCGGTGCAGATGGTTTGCTTTACGGAAATACCGATTTCTTTTTTACTCAATTAAAGGCCATGGCTATTGCAGTGACCTATTCATTCGTTGTATCATTTTTAATTTTCAAATTCATCAATATCATTCAACCCCTTCGTGTTAGTGAAGAAGAAGAAGAGCTTGGATTAGACGAAACACAACATGATGAAAAATATGGCCGTAATCCTAGAAAAGCATAAAAAAACAAAACAAGGGTACAGCGCAAGGTGATGTTGGACTAGAACATCTTCCTCTGCCATACCCTCTTTAGAACTAAAAACCACAACAATGTTACGAAAACTTTGTCTATCGCCTTGCAGATCAGTCCAGGTTATCTCAAGCAACAAAACAAATGGACTTCGTATTCTGAGTGTGGAATAGCCTATTGGAATTCCAACAACTTCTTTCTTGTAGAATACAAGTTTCTTTAACTAAAAACCAATTGTTTATGCACAAACTGAACAGGACTATCTCTGCATTGTTTATTTGCTCTCTAGCCATTTTTTTTTCTTCTTCTTCTTCAGCACAAGAAAAAAAAGAAGACAAGCTGTCACTATCGCTTTCTTTGAATCATGATGCTTTTTTTGGATTCAATCCAGCAGTAACCGCTTCTTATCCGGTTGCTTCAAAAACCGACCTTACATTTTACGGAATTCAATGGGGAGCTGGAACAGCAAGAGCTTGGGGAAATTGGACAGAATTTGGATTGGGATTAAACATGAAAGCAGGTGACTTTGCCATTAATCCTCAATTGGGTTTTACCATGGGCAATCTTCTCAGCAGCGGAACAAGTCAGCCCGGAGTTGTTGGCGATGGAATTGTTCCCAACCTGACAGTAAACTACGATGATCAAAAAATAATTGGTCAACTTTACGCAGGATACTATGCTGCCCTAACAAACAAAACTGGACCGGGTGAAACCACACTCAATTACGTACATTATTGGTTGAATGTAGGTGGTCGAGTTGCCCCTTGGTTAGCGTTGGGAGCACATTACGAAAATTTAAACTTGGCTGGTGGAAAAATAAAAGGTGGAGGAACAACTAACAGTGCAGATTATTACAAATGGATTGGGCCTTTTATTCAAGTATCTAAAGGAATAGGAGGAATGCGGTTTTCATTTGGCACTGACTTAACAGACGACAAGACCTCCAACAGCAGTAGTGATTTTTACAAACTTTCTTTTTTCTTTAATTTCTAATATAAACGCATTTAGGCAAGCAATCTAAACCTGCCACCTATGTCTATGGGAGGCTTATTTGAATCAAGCCAATTGAACATCTATTTTGGGTCATATACACAGGGCGACCCTCAGGGGTCGTCCTACTTTTTTCTAAAGAAAATTCTCAATGGAACCCCCTTGAAATTAAAGTGCTGTCGCAGCTGATTTTCCAAGTAGTTTTTATAGGGATTTTTTATATCATCTGGGAAATTGCTGAAAAAAGCAAAACTGGGTACTTCTGTGGGCAGTTGGGTGACGAACTTAATTTTTATCGAATTTCCTCTTACCACTGGAGGTTTGAAAGCTTCAATTGATTTTAGCATCGCCTCATTCAAAGCTGAAGTCTGAATCCTTTTTTTCCTATTTTCAAAAACTTCCAAGGCTGTTTCAATCACTTTGAATACTCTTGTTTTTTCCTGGGCAGATATAAAAAGAATGGGCACATCGGTGAAAGGGGCAATACGTTCCTTAAGCTCTTTTTCAAACTCCTTTGAAGTATTGGTGGATTTCTCAATCAAGTCCCATTTATTAACCAACAAAACCATCCCCTTCCCTTTCTTTGTAGCCAGTGAAAAAATATTCAAATCCTGCTGGGAAATCCCCTTCTGTGCATCAATCAACATCAAGCACACATCGGCCTCGTCTATAGCTTTTATTGCTCTAATGACGGAGTAAAATTCAAGATCTTCATGCACTTTTGTTTTCCGTCGGATACCAGCGGTATCAATCAATATAAAATCTTTTTGAAATAAATTATACCGGGTATGTATAGTATCACGAGTAGTTCCTGCAATATCACTAACAATAGTTCGTTCAGATCCCAACAACGCATTCAACAAGGATGATTTTCCAACATTGGGTTGTCCAACAATCGCTATCTTAGGCAAACTGCTGTCTTCTTCAGATGCCTCATGACTGATATGCTTTATCAACTCATCTAACACTTCGCCTGTTCCACTGCCAGACATAGAAGACAAAAAGAAAACATGCTCAAAGCCCATTGAATAAAATTCTGCTGCCTCCAACTGCCTTTGGTGATTGTCAACTTTATTGACCAACAAAAAAACAGGCTTTTTAGAGGGCCGAAGCACATCAGCCATGGATTCGTCCAAGCCAGTAACACCCGTTGTAACATCAACCATAAATAGTATGGCATTAGCCTCTTCAACGGCGATCATGACTTGCTGGCGTATTTCTTTTTCAAAAATTTCTTTCCCATCGGCAACAAACCCCCCGGTGTCAATAACATTAAATGTTTTTCCACTCCATTCGGTAATACCGTATTGCCGGTCTCGTGTAACTCCAGGAGTATCCTCCACGATTGCTTTTCTCTGCTCCAGCAATCGGTTAAAAAAAGTGCTCTTACCCACATTGGGTCTACCCACAATTGCAACTGTAAAACCTGCCATAATTATTTAGTGCTTAATGATTGTAATCGATTCCATTCCCGAACATACGCTATCAAATCTTCTTCCCGTTTGAAATTAAGATTGTTTTTCCGCACCCACAGATTTAAATCATTGGAAGGATGCAAAATTGACAATACAACATCGTCAGACATTTTATTTATATGTGTAACATAGGAAGTAGATTGTATAAAATAATAATGCGTATTGGCAAAATAATAACGCTTAAGGGTTCCAAACAATGAATCTGCTGATGCAACATATCTCTTTGTATACTTAAACAAGGAAGCAGTTCCACTTACCAACTGTTGAGAAAACCCCAGTACCGGCTTGTTATTTACCATCATGCCGGGTACATTTCGATAAAATACAACGGAATTTTCAAATTCCACTTGCGCCGACAATTCAGGAGGGGCAACAAACTCTTCTCCATTTTCACCTAAAAAATGAATTTCATGCGTAGCAAGGTTTAATCTTGCTTTTACCAATCCCGAAACTTTCCTTTGATTCGATTTAAAAAATGTAGCATTCAAAAATTCATCGAAATAGTAAGGACTCCCTTTAATACGTTCATAGGACAATCGAGCAGAACTCTTGGAGTCAACACCCTCAAAATTAACTTCATAAACCGCCAATGTATAGGCCGCCCCGGTGAAATCTTCTCTTGGAAGGTACCCTGATTGTGCATAAAGAATTCTCATGAAGAGTAGTGTGAGAATTAAAAAAACAAAATGCAATGTATAGGTGATCCCGTTGTTATGAGTAGCCATATTCTTTTAAGTAAAGATCATTGTTTCGCCAATTGGCTCTCACTTTCACAAAGAGCTCAAGGTAAACTTTTGAATCGAGAAATTTTTCAATGGCTTCACGTGATTTTTGTCCCAATAGCTTAATCCGCTCACCACCTTTCCCCAATAAAATTGCTTTTTGTGATTCGCGATGTACAACAATTTCTGCTGTAATACGAATCAAATGGGGCTTCTCTTTGAACTCGGAAACAATAACCGTGGTTTGATATGGAATTTCATCTTCAAAAAGATCGTATATTTTTTCTCGGATCAACTCCGATACAAAAAATTTTGTTGGCATATCGGTTATCTCCTCAGGATCAAAAAAAGGCTCCCCCTCTGGAAGCAGTTGAATCATTTTACTCATCAGCAAATCCAACCCTTTATTTTTTGTTGCTGATATAATCACAATCTCTTTGGCGTAGGGCTTTGACTGAAAATAGATCTGTGCATTTGAAATTCGATTTGCATCTGCTAAGTCTACTTTGTTGAATACCA
>JAULVY010000125.1:0-9301 GCA_032110825.1 Chitinophagaceae bacterium
TGGCTATCCTGCCTTTTGGCAAGCGCTTGCACAATTGGTTTTGTCGTGAGACTCTTTTTTTTCATATCCCTTTTCATATTAGCCTCTATAGAGACCTTTTCTCAATCTATCGATCTCATGCCCATGCCGTCCTCGGTTAAATTGAGTGCTGGAGGATTTAGAATTGATAAGCAGTTTGCCATTGCGGTTAAGGGAGATGGCGATCTAAGAATATATAAGGAAGCAACTCGATTTTTTCAGCGTGTTGCGGAACGGACAGGAATTTTCTTTAAATCGTGGATTGTTGATCAAAATTCAAGAATTAATGTAAGTGGACTTAGTATAGAAACAAAGCGAAAAGGGAAAGTGCAATTGGGGGAGGATGAATCCTATGAATTGCTAGTCAATGAAAAGGAGATCTCACTAATAGCAGCCAATGATATTGGGGCTATCCGCGGATTGGAAACCTTATTTCAATTGATAGAGTCGGATCAAAGTGGATTTTTCTTTCAATCCGCTACGATTAAAGATTCACCACGATTTTCCTGGAGGGGACTTTTAATATCTCAGCCCTATCATTTCATGCCCATGGATGTAATCAAACGCACCTTAGATGCTATGGCGCTTGTAAAAATGAATGTCCTGCATTTTTACATCAGTGATGATCAAGGGTATCGAATTGAATCAAAGGTATATCCTCGGTTGCATCAGGTGGCATCAGACGGACAATACTTTACACATGAGCAAGTGAGAGAAATGATCGAATATGCCCATCAACGTGGAATCCGTGTAGTACCAGAAATTGATGTACCAGGCCATTCTACGGCAATGATCTATGCCTATCCGCATTTAGCATCAATAAAACGTAACTATCAACTTCAAGATCATTGGGGTGTTTTTGATCCGACCTTGGATCCTACCAAAGAATCTACCTATCAATTCTTGGATACCCTGTTAACGGAAGTCGCGTCTTTATTTCCGGATGAATATTTTCATATTGGAGGAGATGAGAACACAGGCAAAGATTGGAAGTCCAATCCGGATATCGTTGCATTCATGAAATCCAATAATCTGAATTCAACATTAGCGTTGCAAAACTATTTCAATAAACGCGTTCAAGCTATTCTTCGAAAGAGTGGAAAGAAAACCATTGGTTGGGATGAAGTTCTGATGAAGGAGATGGAGGCGAAAGAAGCTAAAACCCATTTTGAAAAAGGTCAATACGATAAGTTGATTGAAACGGATGTTCCAAAGGATATGGTTATACAGTCGTGGCGCGGAATGGAAGCTCTTTTATCATCTGCTAAGAATGGCTATAAAAGTATTCTTTCAAAAGGGTATTATATTGATTTGGTTCAATCTGCCGAATACCATTATTTGAATGACCCTGTTCCGTTTAACAACGATGTGATTGTACCCGATAGTGAAGCCAATTTCGATCGCTTTGAATCGGATATCATCAATAAGATTAAACAAGGCGAAAAGCTTTTGAGTGAAGCTGAGGAGAAATTGATATTGGGAGGGGAGGCGACCATGTGGACTGAGCATGTAACGCACGAGACCATTGATTCTCGAATTTGGCCAAGAACAGCCGCTATTGCTGAGCGTTTATGGTCGCCTGCCACATTACGTAATGTGGATGACATGTATAGGCGTATGAATAAAATTTCTGTCCAGTTGGAATGGGTAGGATCAACGCATATCAAGAATATCGACATGATGTTGCGGAGGATGAGTGGTCAGGCTAACATAGAATCACTTAGACATGTTGTGGATTTATTACAACCCGTTCAAGGGTATAAGCGCAATGCAGCTGATAATTTTACACGTTTTTCTCCCTATACGCTTTTGGTTGATATTGCTGTCCCGGATCAGAAAGCAGTTCGTGAATTTTCTGGATTGGTAAATCGCTATTTGAGAGATCGAAATCCTCAGCAGTTGGATTCGCTAATAAATCGCTTTCATTTCTGGATATCAAATCATGGTGCAATAGAAATCATTTCCGGTAAAAATTCCTTACTAGGTGGATTGGTTCAACATTCAAAACATCTTGGTGAAATCTCGCAGCTAGTTATTGATTATTTAAAGTCATCAGTTAAAAGTAAACAGGGAAAAGAACAGATCTTGAATAAAGTCAAAGTATATGCGAGGCCAATTGACTATTGCGAATTGAAGGTATTGGAATCTATAGAAAAACTCATTCAGAATTTCTAGCTGACGAATTAATTCTTAAGCACTTTTTCTTGATGAATTAGCGTGCCGTTTTCTCCGATGATTCGAACAAAGTATATACCTGAGATGAGTCTATGCACATCAAGCGTTGTAAACATATCACTAAGACGTTGGGAATGTACGACTCTACCTTTTGTGTCATAGAGCTGAAGTGTTTTAGCTGTATTGTCGCTTACCATATAGATGGTGAGTTTATCTTGAGCAGGGTTAGGGAAGAGTTTGAAGGATTGGCTCGGTGATTCATTGATTAAAGATCTGGTAGATGCGTTGATTGAATAGCCAGTAGCTATATCTTGACTAGTTCCAGCTGCAGTACCAGTAACAACTTTTAGGTTATAGCAGCCACTAGTATTAAATGCCCCACTCACACCTTGAACACGAACAAAATAATTGCCAGTACTTTTAAATGTGTATGAAATAGTTTCATTAGTAGTACCAGTATTGTTTGAACCTTTTAATCTAGTTCCTGAAGCATTATACAAATCCAGACTATAATTTGCTGGTAGAGTTGTTAAATAAATAGTGACAGAGCCTGTTTTGGTTATATTGAATTTATAAAAATCTATATCAGTTGATGATGAAATCAACCCTTTATAATCAAGATTTACACTTATTAAACTTGACGTGCTAATTGAACCTCCGGGATCAGCAATCGTTTCGCAACTCGTGTTGGTGGGAGCTGATGTAGTAAATTGAGCTTGTGTGAATGTGCTGGAACTAGAACTGCTGCAATTGGCTTTCACACGGTAATCATAAGCAGTAGAAGGATTAAGATTGTTAATTGTTGTACTAAGAGCTGAAATTGCTGACCCAGCAATTAGCCATGTTGTTGATGAACTGGCTTTGTATTCAACTGTATAGTTTTGTGCTCCAGAAACCGAGAGCCAGTTCACAACTGCACTATTGGAGGTGATATTTGTTGCAGTGAGTCCGGTAGGAGCTGCACATGTAGTTGAATTTGCAAGAGTTACAAAACTAGATTCAACATAAGACCCTAAAGTACCATTGCAATTAGCTCTTACTCGGAATACATATGTTGTAGCTGCAGTTAAAGATGAAATGTTTGCTGATAGGCTAGTTGTCCCCGTAGCTACGTTTGTCCAGTTGGTACTACCTGAAACTGCAAAGTCTACATCATAACTGCTTGCACCTGATAATGCTGACCAATTAAGTGTTGCAGATGTACTTGTAATATTCGTTGCTTGAAGTCCAGTAACATTTCCACAAGATGGAGCTGCTGTACCGGGTAAAATAGCAGTAAAAATCCCTCTACCATGTGTTGCTGCAGCAATCAATCGATCTGATTTTCGGAATTGCAGCATATCTACTCTAACATTGGGAAACTTATCTTCTGGATACCATAGCGTACTTTTCCCTAAAATCTCATTGGTCTGCCAAACTCCTGTTTCAGTGGCAATGATAATTCTTTTGCTATCCTCAGGGTGAAACATAGTCCAACGAACGGGCATATCGGGGAGGTTTCCATCTATCGCTGACCATGAAGCACCTCCATCATAGGTTACCCAAACATTGTTTATGCCGTAGTTGCTAAATGTAACTACAATTTCATTATCATTATTTCCAATGTTTATTGAAGATATATTTGTTCCAGTATTTTGCATTTCTGGAGCAATAATACTTTTAAACGTTCGTGTTGTGGCATGTGCATTATCGATCCGAATTATGCTTGGTTTTGATGAGCTGCTGCCACCTGCTACATAAATTGTATTCAGTGTGTGTGGAGATACTTTAATTGCAGAGACTGTGCCGCCATTCCAGCCTGCAGCAATAGATACAGAGGTAAAGGTTGAACCTGATTGGGGATTGCTCCATATGAGGTATGTACCAGCAGATCCACTACAGTACATTCTATTTTGAGAATCATCATAATCAATCGGATTGATGAACCTACCTGTACTGCTTGAGTAGTTTATGCTGGTCCATGAATTACCACCATCTATTGATCTTCTGTATTGGTTGTAGACATAAGAACCCCACTGAAACTGGGGTTGATCTTGATCTATTTTTGTAAAAGCACCATCGCCACCCGTTACTTCAATTGAAGGAGCTAGCCCACCGGTTTTGATTTGATGAACTCCATTGTCTTGAGTTCCTCCTAGAAAATAGTCTGTATTTGAATTTGGATGTATTGCTACCGAGTAAAATTGTTTGATTCTTAGTCCCGTATTTTTATCTCTGAATGTAGTTCCTCCATCGGTTGACGCAAAAACACCTCCATCATTTCCAACAATGATACGATTACTTTTATTCCAAAGTATAATATGTTGGTCAGCATGAACATATTGTCCTGTGGTTCCAACCCATGCACTAACCTTTGACCAGGTTGAGCCACCGTCCGTAGTTCGATGACAATCCAATCCACCAACTAAAACCTGATTTACGTTGAGAGGATTAATAGCAATAGCCATGCTATACCATGCTTGCCCTGATGCCCAGCTTGTTGCGGGAGCTCTTGAAGTTGATGACCAGTTAATTCCACCATTGGTAGACTTATAAATTTTAGGGATCTGCCAAGAAGCATCGGAGGATAATGCATAAAGCACATCTCCGTTTGAAGCGATGTCTACGTTGTACTGAGTAGGGAATGTAGAGCTAGGTTTTGTCCAATTGGATGATGTTACAGTTGCAGGTGTAGAAGTAAATCTATATCCGGTTAAACTAAGTGCAGTATTATAATACCCACAAGAAACATGTAATTTATTATTGCTGCTGATTTCAAAGTCAGGTATTCGTGTATCCAACCCAGAAGGAGTTATATTGGTCCAAGTACTTTGCCCTTTAATTAAACGTTGTAGTCCTGATGTATTATTTAATGCATTACAACCTACATAGAGGTTTCCATCTTTATCACAAGCTATTTTACTTATATTCCAAAAGGGCTCAGTCCCTGGCATTATAGCCCATGTTACTCCACCATCAGTAGACTTCCAAACACCTGCGCCTCTAACGGCATCAGCATTGATGGTTTTTTCTCCAGTGCCAAAATAAAGCGTAAGTGGTTGAGTTGGGTCTTGACAAATGCTACTAATGGCCATGTTATTGAACTTGTCGTCAATGAACGTCCATATTGCAGGTGTTGATGAAAAATTTGTAGTCTTCCATAATCCTCCGTCTATGCCACCTACCCAAACTGTATTTCCAGTTGCATCTCTTAGATCTTCCCAAACTGCTCGCACTCTTCCGGATGTAATTGCATTCCCTGCACGTGTATTGCCATTGCTTGGTCCAACTGCGTCTTTAAAAGGACCTCTTTCAACCCAGCTCAATTGTTCAGGGAGAGACGTAGTAGAAATCGATGTGGATGTAGATGAGGTTGTTGAAGTAGAGCTGGTGGAAGTGGTTTTATTTCCTTGATTGGGATCCAAAAGCGTGTTGGTTTGATTTGCTCTTCTGGCACGTGCCTCTTGGATTTTTTCATCCTTGATGCGGTAGGCATCGAGCAATCTGTATTTGGGAACGAAGCCCAATTTGGGGTCTTTTGTGATATCAATTTCGAATTGCAACCTTCTGGATATACCCGCTTGATTTTCCTGAACCAGGTCAACCTGTGCAAATACACCTTGAAATAAGGCGAGAAAAAGAATCGATATATAGAATTTTGCCAGCATGGTTTGAATGGTCTTCGAAAGGACGGAAAACTGGCTTTTAAGAGGATTGGAGAACCCTGAAATTATACCTTGATCTCTCTAATATTGCTGAAGTACAATGATTTATATAGATTTTACGTATTAATACGTAGTCCCTTTGGGGGATACTATGTACGTAGCTTGCCTGATCTAAAAAGAGGGATTAAAAAGGGGCTATTGAACCTGAAACGAGGTAGATACTTGAATCGGTGTTCCATCCAGATAAAATCCTTTGAAAACAACCCGATACATGCCTTCGGCATCTGAAGATTTAAATTTGATTGTTGATTTTCCACTCTCGTCGAAACGAATATTCTTATCGCGTGCAATTACATTTCTAAAATCTGGTAGTTTTTCTTTTGCAAATTGTGGAGATTGATGAATGGCTGTTTCCTGAACACCTAGAAATGAAATATTTTTTTCAGCAGTACTATTTTTAAACGAACCCATATCTCCTTTGTACGTTTTAAAATGAACAATACCAGAAAATTCTAGATTTCCTAAACTGTATTTTCTGCTAACCACTTCTATGGATCGAATCAACAATGGATCTGATTCCAGTAACTCTTTTGTTTTGTTCAATGGAGTTCCATCCAATAAAATCAGCGCTTCTTCATTAAAAAAACTACGTGTAGGAATATTCAATGACTGGAGTATGGTTTTATTTCCTTCTTTTTTAATGCGTACATCTGGGATTATTTCAGCAATTACTTCCTCCATATTTGGGAAGCGGACGAATTCGTCCAATAGATAACGCGAATCCGGTTTACCATAAAAATCTGTAGAATCCATATCTAATGCTGCAAAATATTTAATTCCATCTTGTTGAAATTTGTTGGCAACCCGACTATTGAAAATTCTGGCTTCGATATCTGCTCTCATGTCTTCCTGCAGCAAGAGACATGGAAAGGAAATAGGTTTTGCTTCTACTTCCTCAACTAAGGATTCAAAGACTAGTGAATTAGAATTATTTGTAATTGCTGTAAAAGACAACTCTGTTTTTCCTGTATTGATGGGAAGGATAAAACGTGCAATTCCGTTTGCATCACTTGTTGCCGTTCCTACAATAGCTTTCTTTCCTTTTAATGCAGCAAGAATTTTTAATCCTGCTAGAGGTTTACCTTCCGAACGAACACGAACACCAATCACATGACCTTCTTTTTCTAGTGAAGCAGGAACAGCGTGTGCAACAGTAGTATTGAAAATACGTGCATTTTTATTTATGAGTTGAGAAAGGGCATCTTCTCGAATAACCGACCATTGATTTAATGCCAGCTTGTTTTCTCCTGAAAATGTTATGGCAATCTCTTCTCTTTTTTCGATTACATTTTTAGATAAATCGATTTTAAATTTTTCAGAATTCTGAATAAATCCATTGTTAGCTGTGTTTGCCTCGCAGTCTTTGTCAAATGGCATTCTTGGATTTATCACCATTAGAGGCACTAACAAGGTTTCGGTTTTACCACTTAAAATCCACGCATCTAGAAAATAATAATCTGTAGCAAGCGTTTCGGGCAAATTGATGATCCCTGAAAATTGGTTTTGATCTATCAACAATGGAGTCCAGGTTTTTGTAACCCCTTTTCTATCAGCTAATCTAAGCATGATGGTTTTGGATTCAGTCTTATCCCCTGAAATATATCCATCTACCCATACTTCCTCTCCGGTTATGTAAACCGATTGGTCGCTTAGCATCCTAATTTGAATGGAACTTGTTTGCTGAGAAAAACTCGAAAAATAAATTCCCAGAACACAAAAGCACAGTATATGGTAAAACTTCCTTCTCATGGCTACCAAAAATCCGGTTTAATATTCACCCCTCCACCCAATCTACAATCCACACATTGCTTGATGGCAACTCCATAGCCGCCACCAGCCGTGACAAAATATGCAGGAAGATAATTTTGATTCTGGCTTAAAAAGCGCTCGGCTTGAAACTTTGGAAATTCAAAAGCATCGCAGGCTTCCAGCTGATTGCGCGAAGGCCAAAGGTTCACGGCGGAATTCATTATAAACAATCTTTTTTCAGCTACCCTTCCAACTGAAATAAACCCAATTACCTCCTTCGATTTATCGTTAGTACAGGTAATATTTGTTGTGAGTCTGGAGGGCTGAGGGTCAAATAGAGTTCCCCTGAGTTCTGTATTTTTTTTCAATGTTTCCCAGTATGTGTAAGCTTCCGGACTCAGTCCAATTTGCCGAACCAACATACTGTATCGTACATAGATGCGCTCTGTTGCAAACGGGATGGTAAAGATGGGTTTAAAACTTACCACATCATCTTGCAGGTCGTTTGTATTGGCGATTTCAAACGTACTTCCTTCTTTGGTTTGCCAGCAGGTAGAAATTTGATCACCGGCTGCTCGATAAACAATTTCTCCATTTCTGAATTCAAATAAACTCTCGTACCACGCTCTTCGTTCCCAGGTCTCAGTATAAGACCATTTGTAATTTCTAGTTTTGTTTTTAGGATCTCTGGTATGAACAAATATGTTTACATCTGCACCAAAGCCTGCACCTTGTTTCCAGGTTATGCTATCGATATCAGGAGTTTCGACTGGTTTTTGAAATGGAGTTTCATAGATTTTTCCATCAGCAGTCTGAATACGTAATGAGGCAGGAGTAGAAGCTGGTAATTGTAGTTTCTCACTATATACTCCATTGCCCCTGTGTCTTAATACATAACGCGGTCCGTTTTGAACCTGTATTTCAACCAATGAGTTGGTTTCAGGGATATCGTTGACTTCAAATAATGCTTTTGTCCTACTCAATTTTATGCTGTTCTCAACCAACTCTCCAGTTTTGATATCGCCTTCAACAACCAAGATTGGATTTATTATCTCTTTGGAGGGCAGTTCAAATGATTTTGTGCAACCCTGCAAAAGCAATGCGATGAGCAATATGATTAAACTGATTCTCATCTGAACTTAAGGTTAAAGGTTACAAACGGAATGGCAGTTGCGAAAACCGACAACTGATATCCTTTGATTTGATTGGCATCGGTTACAAAATATACTGAATAGGGGTTATCTCTTCCAGTTACATTGTAAATACCGAATGTCCAGGAACCATGCAATAGTTGATTGATTCTATGATTATTTTCTAAAATCATGGAAACATCGGTGCGAAAGAAATCCGGTATCCTAAATTCGTTTCTTTCTGAATAATAAACACGTTGAGCACCTCCCATATTGAATACTCCGATGGGGTAGGTGACTGGTCTACCTGTACTGTAACTGGACGTTAAGGATATACTGAAGCGCTGAGTAAATCGATAGTTGGCAACTAAACTTGCGATGTGCGGTTTATCAAAATTAGCGGGGTAAAAATTTCCTTTGTTGATAACCTCCCCAGCCAAAGGATCATTGACCTGAAGTAAGGTCCTTAGGAAAGTATAACTTAACCAGCCATTGAGTTTACCCAAAGGTTTTTTGTACAAGACT
>JAULVY010000126.1:0-2612 GCA_032110825.1 Chitinophagaceae bacterium
AAACAATAGCCTTACAAAACGACAGTATTACATAGTAACACAGAAACAACCAATTATACCATTTCTTAATCAACTAAAAGAACATGAAAAACATCCAACCAATCCAAATTTGGAAAAACGGACAAGACAAAACAGCATCTATCCTTGATGCGTACATTATCAATGACAACCTATCGAACTCTTGCACATTCTATTGGATGCTGAAAGAAGCAGGGCAAGGAGGCGAAGATGCTCCCGCTGTAGGGGGAACTCTTGCGCACGGAAACGTAACCATGACAGGTGATGACTATGACAATTGGGATGGAAGCAATGATTATGCTTTTGAGTATATTGCATCTCAAATAAACGTAACTATTCTATGAAAGCAACACTCAACCAAGATCAGCTTAACCAAATCCAAGCCCTTCTTCAGCTATTCCCTATTTCCCACCTTGGACAAGTTCAAAAGATTGTCGAAATACTTAACTCCGCAGTCCATGCCGATTCCGAAGCCGAAACCAAGTGAATCACAGACCGCATTTGTAAACAGGTGCATGGGTGATGCTGTGATGAATATGGAGTTTCAGCAAATAAATCAAAGGATGGCAGTATGCCTAAACGAATGGAAGAAGAAAGATGAAGCTAACCGATAACTTTTCCCTTCAGGAGTTCCAATCCAAGGACGGCGCACCATTTCCAAACGAGGTGATGAACAATTTGATCACATTGGCTCAACAGCTTCAGGTTTTGAGGGATCATTTGGGTAAGGTAATCACAATCACTTCGGGCTACCGATCAAAAGAGCATAACCTAAAAATAGGCGGTGCATTGGATAGTTACCATGTCAGAGGCATGGCAGCAGACATACAGGTAGCAGGAATGAAGCCTAAGGCGGTTGCAGAGGCTATTGAAGGGCTTATCAAAGAGGGTAAGATGCTTGAAGGTGGTATAGGCATCTACCGTACATGGATTCATTATGACCACCGAGGTAAACGAATCAGATGGAAAAAATGAAAATATTCGACAAAATCGCACAATTTATCAGGAATGTCTTTAACGACTTATCCGATCTACTGGAGGAAAAAGCACCTATCGCAGTACAGGTTACTCAAGCCATGAAACAGGCTATCGAAGAACACGATGGTAAATTTGATTGGGTATTAACCAAGTTAGAGAACGAGAATGCTACAAAAGCCTATCAATTCGCAAAGGACAACCTGCCCGAATTAGTCAGGGAACTAGCCATCCTTGATGGACTGGTAGGTACTGCTGAATCTAAAGAGGAGGCATGGTGGAAGTATGTTAGGTATTTGGAAGGAAAGCTAAAACCTGGCAGGACCAAAGAATGGGTGAACATCGCATCCGAGGTACTCGGAATGATTATCGCTAAGAAAGTGCCTGCAGGATCGCTGATCCTTGCAACCCAAAAAGCATATCATTTGCTTTTCGGTAAAAAAAAATAGCGGTCAGTTACACTACATCGACCGCTATTACATACACTTTTAAGGGAGGTAATTAGCCTCCCTTTTTTTACACTCTTTCATCAACTTCCATACAACTAATAATGATCCTTCCAATTGCAAGCGACACAGGTAGGTTATTTTTTACGGGTATCTGATCTCCAAAAGCCTTGCAGTATGTTTCTATGTTTTCTTCAGCCATCAGCCTAGAAAAGCTAAAATAAGCCCGTTTGACGTGATTTTTTTCGATTATGTAGATTTTCATTTTACTTCAAATTTTTGGAACATGGTTATCGTTGAGTCTAATTTATAAGGAATATAGGCACCGCATGGCTGATTTTTATACCGCTGATTCTCGCATGGGTAGAACACGGTGAAAAAACACTTTTTTTGGTTGATTTCAGACACGTATCCTACGCGGGAGATATAAGATGTCTCTGAGCAGGATGAGAGCAGGAGCGCGAAGATTAGTAGGTATTTCATAGCTCTTTTCCGGTAAGGGCGAATATTAAATTTTGAAGTTGATGGACATATTGTATTAGAACAACATCATCAAATAAAAACATATTTTTAGCCAGAATGTAATCAATCTTATAATCCAGTTTTTCATTATTGTACACAACATAGCTTTCATAGTCGAATGTTTTTTTAAACCCAAACCTCTCTAGCCATTCCTCACTTAAAGGAATCCCATCCAAATCCTTCGGATCAAACTCCCATGGATCACCTTCATTGCCTTCAAAATCACAAAGAATTTCATCCTTGTAAATGCAAGTTACCTGCATGGGAAACTTTGGATGAACCCAGTTTCCCAGTCTTAGTTCTTCAGCTTTCATTTCTCCCTTGGTTTAAATAAAATCACAACATCCAATCCAATCTCCAAGGCTCTGAATTTTAAATCTTTCATTGCTTTCTGTATGGAATCGGTAGTGTAAACGAGTTGCTTTTCTCTTGCTATTTCGTCAATGAAGTATTGAACTGGCAGACACCTGACGCCGAAATATTCGGCAGAATCAGAATATGCCCAGTGAATATCACTGTGTTTGCTTTTACCGAAATACAGATACTTCCAATTTGAAATAGGACTACTTGTGTCTTCAGGGAAAACGTAATGCAGCACTCTTTCCAACATTGCAGGCGTGCCGTTATTCATTAAGCAGACCTTGCCTTCTC
>JAULVY010000127.1:0-7862 GCA_032110825.1 Chitinophagaceae bacterium
CATAAAATAATCACCCGAGGATTTATCGATCGCTGCATTCCAGTTTTTCGGGCTTGTGAGCGACGGATTATTCTGGTAATAATGGATATTTAATTGGTTCTTGTAGGATTCTATGGCTAATTTTACCCCATCGTCAGGTGAATCATCTGAAATCACGACCTCTAAATCCCGGTACGACTGGATCAATAAACTATCCAGAACTCGCTTTACAAATTCCGGTTTTTTATAGGCGGGAATGCAGATGGAAACCATTTTCGATTATTAAGCTGAATTGCATGTCAAATATAGATAAAGTCGCCCACCAAGATTCCAGTTCCCACCCAAGGAGAATAACATTTCCATCGATTGGGTGGCTATCTACTAAAATCATCAAACACCAGAACGATCAGTCGGTTAAATCAACCCATATTGGCTCCTTAACAATTTCCTATACTAAGCCCTATGAGTTGTTGCATACATACCGAGATATTTTTGAGGATCAGATCTATCGGTTTGAAAGTAAAAGGGATAATCCGATCATCATCGATTGCGGATCGAATGTTGGGATTTCAATTCTTTATTTTAAATCGATTTACCCAAAATCAAACGTGATTGGATTTGAACCCGATCAAGCCAATCATGCCATACTGCTTCAAAACATAGAGCAGAATCAATTGAATGGAGTTGAAATTCATCGGAAGGCTGTTTGGGTAGATGAAAAGGGGATTTCGTTTAGCAGTGCCGGGACTGAAGCCAGCAGAATAGAAAAAGACAAGCAGGGCGAAACAACTATGGTTGAAACCATTCGACTGAAGGACTTATTAGAAAAGCATTCCAGTATTGATTTTTTAAAAATGGATATTGAGGGAGCGGAATATGAGGTGATGCAGGATATTCAGACTGAGTTGAGCAAGGTTGACAACCTTTTTTTGGAATACCATGGCAAAACGGATGAGTCAACAAAACTTTCGGAATTGATGGACATGGTTTCAAAGGCTGGGTTTAAAGTTTATGTAAAAAATGCAGCCGACTTGCTAAAGCATCCCTTTACAGAAAAGCAAACGCCTTATAGCTTTGATGTGCAATTGAATATTTTTTGTTATCGATAAATATGAGTAATCAGCCGTTTATATCTGTTGTTATCCCCTGCTACAATGATGGGATTTATTTACCTGAAACCATTGAGAAAATTAAATCCCAATCGTATAAACATTTTGAAATCATTGTAGTCAACGATGGATCAACGGATTCGCATACGTTGGAGATTCTTACCCAATTGGAAAAACAAGGAGTAACTGTTTTACACAAAGAAAACGGAAGGATGTCATCTGCCCGGAATCATGGGGTAAAGCATGCAAAAGGAGAAATTATTGCAGCGGTAGATTCTGACGATTATTTCGATCCGAGTTTTTTTGAAAAGTCGTTAGCTATATTTCATTCAGAGCCACAAACGGCAGTGGTTTCCAGTTACATTAAACTATTTGGTGAATTCAATGCCAAATCAAAACCTCGCGGAGGGGATCAATACAATTTTCTTTTCAGCAATGAATGTTCTGCCTGTGCTATGGTTAGAAAATCGTGTTGGGATGAAATTGGCGGATACGATGAAGAAATGAAGATGGGTTACGAAGATTGGGAGTTTTACATTCGCATTACGCAGAAAGGATGGAATATTCATATCATTCCAGAGTACTTGAATTTTTATCGGCAGACCAAGAAATCGACACGGAAAACACAGACTGAACCCAATCGCAAAAAAATCATTGAATACATCTTGAATAAGCACCGCGATTGGTATCTATCCTGTTTAGCGGATTTGATCAATGAAAAGCAGGTCTTGTATACAGAAAGAAGAACGGCCTATGCAACAATATTCAAAATGTTTAGTGATCGCATCACCGGAAAATATCCTTAAGATTTCTCTTTAATCATCTCCAAAAACTTCTCCAACCCTTTTTTACAAGAGTGCGATAATCGCAGTTGGATGTTTTTGTAATAGTAATGATGTAAGTCGTAATAATCAATTGCATTCTCTTCAATCACCTTATCCATTTGATTGATTCCTTCGTTGATGGCGTTTGAGAATTTGTCAATCATCGGTTGACTCATCTGCTCCAACGAAACCCAAACTGCAAAAACAAAAGAGAGACCAGTGAATTGTTTCCAGGCGGAGCCGAGATCATAAATATATTTAGCTTTGCTGCGAAATGCCAAGGCGCGATCTCCAATAATCAAACCCGCGCGATTGCCCTGAATATCCTGAATGTATTCTTCCCCTATGGCTTCAATGAAACGGACCGATTTTTTCCAATGTTTTTCCAATAAGAGTTGACAAAGTTGAACAGACGTGCGCGATTGATAATCCAAATACACCTCTTCAATCTCTTCCATCGGTACTTGACTGAATAAGGCTACAGAAGCCACCTCGCCTTCAGTCGCAATACCGAAATTGGATACAATCTGATATTTCCCTAAAGAAGGCAGAGCGGCAACGGGGATGAGTCCAATGTCAATTTCGTTGCTTTTCAGCATCCGAACTAAATTAGAGGGATAGTCGAGATACACTTCAAGCTGATCAGCTAACATGCTGTTTTGCAAGCCATACAGCATAGGCTTTGTATTGAGATAACTCACTGCTCCAACCCTTATTTTCCTGTCCACCAAGATTGCCGTAATTTTGCCGCAAATTTACACCAATTCATCCAATCTCATGGAGCTCAACACACTTACAGCCATTTCACCCATCGACGGCAGATACCGCAGTCAGGTGGAGTCGCTATCCGGTTATTTCTCGGAGTTTGCCCTTATGCAATACAGAATCCGGGTGGAGGTGGAATATTTTATAGCCCTATCCAAAATCAATCTGTTTTTACTCTCATCAAAAGATGCAGAGCAATTGAGGACCATTTATACTTCCTTCTCCACTGAAACAGCTTCTGAGATCAAGAATTTGGAGAAAGTGACCAATCACGATGTAAAGGCTTTGGAATATTATATTAAAAAAGAATTGGATGCATTGGGATTGTCCAAGTTGAAGGAGTTTGTCCACTTTGGACTTACATCCCAAGACGTAAACAACACTGCAGTCCCTCTGATGTGGAAGGAATCACTCGAGAACGAATATTACCCTGCATTGGCTAATTTGGTATTGCGACTCAAATCGCTTGCCAAAGAATGGAAAGATGTTCCCATGCTAGCCCGAACACATGGTCAGCCTGCTTCTCCAACCAAGTTGGGAAAAGAGATAATGGTATTTGTAGAGCGACTTGAAAATCAGTTGACATTACTCAATCAGATTCCCTATTCCTGCAAATTCGGAGGAGCTACAGGAAATTTCAATGCTCATACCGTCGCCTATCCCAAAGTCAATTGGGTAAAATTTGCAAATAAGTTTTGTGATCAAAGTCTTGGACTGCAGCGCCAGCAATACACAACACAAATTGAGCATTACGATAATATGGCGGCGTATTTTGATGGCGTGAAAAGAATCAATACGATACTGATTGATTTGAGTCGGGATATCTGGACCTACATCTCCATGGAATACTTCCGTCAGAAAACTAAAAAAGGAGAAATTGGTTCTTCGGCCATGCCGCATAAAGTGAACCCGATTGATTTTGAAAATGCCGAAGGTAATTTAGGGATCGCCATTGCTTTATTTGAGCATATGTCGGCCAAACTTCCCATTTCCAGATTGCAAAGAGATTTAACGGATTCTACAGTCATTCGCAATATTGGATTGCCACTCGCACACACATTAATCTCCATCAATTCCATCAACCGCGGATTGAATAAGCTGGTTTTGAATACCGATGCGATCAATGCAGATTTAGAAAAGAATTGGGCCGTTGTTGCAGAGGCTATTCAAACTATTTTACGCCGAGAAAATTATCCGCAACCTTATGAGGCTTTGAAGGAACTCACCAGAGGAAAGACATCTATCGATAAAAAATCTATTCATCAGTTTATTTCCAAACTGAAAGTAAAACCTGCTGTGAAGGCGGAGTTGAAGAGGGTGACGCCGTTTAGTTATACGGGGATTTAATAGCTAGGGAATAGGGAATAGGGAATAGGGAAACAGCCATTTATTTTTGGATAATATTGTAAAAAATCTCCGTGCTTATTTTATTGGAGTTGTTTTTATTAATAATAGTTTATCAGAAAAATTAAGGTGCAAAAATAAGTCAGATGCAGGTAGTGAGCTGTATCTATTAAGTGTTCTAGTTTGTATGTAGTAGGTTGGCCATTCCCCTATTCCCTATTCCCTATTCCCTATTCCCTATTCCCTAAAGTTATTTATGAATCTCCGACGTAAAATGAAACTCTATCTCCGGGTTATTAGCAATTTCTGTATTCAGAAACCACTCGCTTTGGGCTAAATAGACCAAGTGTCCGTCTTTATCATGAACTGTATTGGCGGTTTTAAAACGAGTGAAATCATCCAGCTTGACTTTATCACTCGCAGTTAACCAACAAGCTTTGTAAAAAGGCAGGCTGTTGAATTGAACCGAGGCGCCGTATTCTTGGAGTAAACGATACTGAATAACTTCAAACTGAAGATCCCCTACGCAGCCCATGATTTTGCGGTTTCCGTTGTGCTGAGTAAATAACTGCGCAACACCTTCATCGGTCAACTGATTCAATCCCTTTTCCAATTGCTTGGTCTTCATTGGATCTTTGTTGATCACTTCCTTGAAGATTTCTGGAGAGAAACTGGGTATACCCGTAAAGAAAAAATCTTCACCGTCAGTTAGCGTATCTCCAATTTTAAAGTTCCCGGTATCGAATAATCCTACAACATCACCTGAGTAAGCCTCTTCGATTACATCCTTATCACGAGCTAAAAAACTATAGGGATTGCTGAATCGCACATCTTTATCTAAGCGCACATGATGATAAAACTTATTTCTTTCAAACTTACCAGAGCACACACGCAGAAACGCGATGCGATCGCGGTGCTTGGGATCTAAGTTGGCATGTATCTTAAAAACAAATCCGCTGAACTTGTCTTCGTTGGCATCCACCCTACGAGACGTAGTATCTCGATCCTGAGGTTCAGGTGAAATGCGAATGAACGTGTCTAACAATTCTTTTACACCGAAATTATTAATAGCACTCCCAAAAAATACGGGAGCTGTTTTACCTTCTAAATAAGCCTGATTGTCGAATTCTCCGTAAACACCATGAATCAGTTCTGCATCTTCGCGCAATTGATTGGCATCTTTTTCACCCACCAACTGATCTAACTCGGGACTCCCCAAATCAGAAATATTTACGCTTTCTTCATCCGTAGCTTTTTGATTGGGATGAAAAAGCAAGAGGTTTTTATCGTAAATGCTATAAACACCTTTGAAGTCCTTACCCATGTTAATGGGCCAGCTCAACGGATGCAAATGAATCTTGAGTTCTTTTTCGATCTCATCGATGAGGTCAAACGGATTTTTGCCATCTCGATCTAACTTATTGATGAAAACGATAACAGGCGTATCGCGCATGCGGCAAACTTCCATCAAACGACGGGTCTGCTCTTCTACCCCTTTTACACCATCCACAACAAGCACAACGCTATCGACAGCGGTGAGGGTTCGATAGGTGTCTTCAGCAAAATCCTTGTGACCAGGAGTATCCAAAAGGTTGATTAGGGTGTCCTTGTATTCAAAACTCATCACGGAAGTAGCCACACTGATCCCACGCTGGCGTTCAATTTCCATGAAATCGCTGGTAGCATGTTTTTTAATCTTGTTGCTTTTAACTGCCCCTGCTGTTTGGATGGCACCACCAAACAACAAAAATTTCTCGGTGAGGGTGGTTTTACCGGCATCCGGGTGGGATATAATGGCAAAAGTCCTGCGTTTACTTATTTCACTATCGTATTTCATCTTGGAAGGCGCAAAGGTAGGAACTTGTGACCGATCTTTTCCATTGATCCATTTGTCAGTTTGATCCTCCCTTCAACACTTTTTAGAACCGAGATGCTTGGGAATGGTTAATTTTGCAGGATGAAGAAAACAGCAGAGATTGTTTGGACTACCCTCAAGCTTGCCCTTCAGGAATTGACGAAGAATAAGCTCAGGACCTTTCTCTCCCTATTTGGTGTAACCATAGGTATTTTCTGCATCATCGGTGTTTTATCTACTGTTAGCTCTCTAGAAAAAAATATACAGGACGGTGTAAAATCATTAGGATCCAATACCGTTTATATTGATAAGTGGGATTATTCAGGTGGTTCAGATTATCCCTGGTGGAAATACGTGAACAGACCGAGTCCGAAGTTGATTGAAACCAAACTCATTCGCGAAAAAGTAAATGCCGATATCAATATTGTTTTCAATTTCACCACGCAGTCTTTTATCCAATACGAAAACGACAAATTGGATGGCATCAATTACCATGGCATTACCGAGGAGTTTGATAAAATTCAACCCATAGAAATTTTATACGGACGATACCTCAATCAAATGGAGTTTGATTATGGTACTCCGAGCATCGTAATTGGAAATGAAGTTGCAGAGCAGTTGTTCGGCAATCCAGAACGTGCATTGGGGAAAGAGGTAACGCTGAGAAAGAAAAAAGCGGTGGTAGTAGGTGTGATGAAAAAACAAGGTAAATCCTTTATCGAAGGATGGCAGTTTGATCAAAGTGTTTTACTCTCCTATCGATTCATGAAGCAAATGTTGTTTGATGAGCGTTGGAATAATCCAAAGATCATTGTAAAGGGACCAGAAGGCATGAGTACCGATGCGCTAAAAGATGAATTGAAAGGAGCTATGCGTTCTATCCGCAGGATTGGTCCAACCGAAGAAGAAGATTTCGCACTCAACGCCATTAGTGATTTCAGCAAGGCCGTAAGTTCTTTGTTTGGAAGTGTAAACATGGGAGGATGGATGATTGGTATATTGAGTTTGATTGTAGGCGCATTTGGAATTGCCAATATTATGTTTGTAACGGTTAGGGAACGCACGCCTATCATTGGACTCAAAAAAGCCATTGGAGCTAAGAAAAGAACCATCCTGATGGAGTTTTTGCTGGAGAGTGCTATGATCTGTATCATCGGAGGCCTGATTGGCATACTTCTAGTTGTTATTATGGCGCAGGTATTGAGCAGTGTCTTCAATTTCCCCATATTCGTTTCTGCGAATATTTTACTGTTGGCTATTGGAATTTGCGTTTCGATTGGAATTCTTGCTGGAATAATTCCAGCCATGATAGCAGCGCGAATGGACCCAGTTGTAGCTATTCGTTCTAAATAAAATACTTTTTAAGGCCCACGCTTTACCTTTGCCGCATGGCATCAACAGCTCCTGTTGTTATTTTGGGAATTGAATCGTCGTGCGACGAAACTTCTGCTTCTGTTTGCAGGGATGGGGAAATTCTCTCTAATATCATTGCCACTCAATCCATTCATCAGCAATACGGTGGTGTGGTTCCAGAATTGGCCAGCAGAGCTCATATGCAAAACATCGTTCCGGTTGTAGATCAAGCATTGAAAGAAGCTGGCGTTGAAAAAAAAGAGTTGAGTGCAATCGCTTTTACGCAAGCACCCGGACTCATTGGTGCATTGTTGGTGGGAACAGGATTTGCCAAATCAATGTCGCTTGCCCTAGGTATCCCATTGATTGATGTGCACCACATGCAAGCACATGTAATTGCCAATCTGATCGAAAAACCTGATTTACCCTTTCCCTTTCTTTGTCTCACAGTAAGTGGAGGTCACACTCAAATCGTATTGTGTACATCTCCATTAGAAATGAAGGTGATTGGAGAAACGCTGGATGATGCTGCGGGTGAAGCTTTTGATAAATCCGCTAAATTATTGGGACTACCCTATCCAGGTGGACCCTTGATTGATAAATATGCTGAGCAAGGTAATGGCGAACGGTTTC
>JAULVY010000128.1:0-16841 GCA_032110825.1 Chitinophagaceae bacterium
TGGCATTCCATCTGCTTTTAGCAATACCTTATCATCTAGCTGGTTTGTGTTGAATACAACTTTACCTCGGATCATGTCTTGCAGTTCAACCTCTTGATCCCGGGGCATTTTGATTCGGATCACATGGGGTGTTTGTTTTGCGAGTAATTGGTCAACTTCTTCCACAGGTAATGAAAGTGAGTTTCTCATTTCCATTCGCACATGGTGGTCGTATTGAGGTGAGGGATTTGTACTGCTTTTGTATTTATCCCTCATCATTTCGAGATCCGCAGGAGTATCAAAAGCATAATAGGCAAATCCTTTTTTTACTAATAGTTCTGCGTGGATTCCATAAATTGATTTTCGTTCACTTTGTCGGTATGGTCCATAGTTTCCAGTGCTAATATGCGGACCTTCATCCGGCGAAATCCCGCACCACTTTAAACAATCAATAATATATTGTTCAGCTCCCGGAACAAAACGAGTTTGATCTGTATCCTCAATGCGTAAGATAAATGTGCCGTTATGCTTTCTTGCAAACAAGTAGTTGTATAAGGCCGTCCTCACTCCACCCAAATGAAGTCCTCCTGTTGGACTGGGTGCAAACCTAACCCTGACATTCGTTTCGCTCATGCTGCAAAGATAAGTCTTCATCGGAAGTACATGGGTGCTAAAAAATGAAACCTCCCCATTCGCAGGGGAGGTTCCGATTTCAACCTATGTTACCTATTATGAAGAGTTTATTTATTCATGAATTTTTCTACACGCTGCTCGTTTTCGCTGATCAGCTTGATGTTGTAAATGCCAGCGGGTTGATTTCTGATGTCAAAACTTTTTACACCTGCATTGGCTTTTCCGGTTTGAATAACCCTACCGTAGTTGTCAACGATCTGATAATCGTATGCAGTTGCTGCGTTTACGATAACAGGTTGTTGTACCTGTTTGATAACTTTAAAATTGCTGCTTGCTTTGCCATCGATTTTTACGATGTTGCTGAAACGAACTGCACCGGTTTGCTCAACTATTTTCAATTGGTAGATGTATGTTTTATCATCATTTACTGAATGAATGAAAGTAGACTGAGTTGGATCTGGTTTTGCAAGATCTCTAAAGGCTCCCCCTTCTGTTGCATACATAATTACAAGTGCTTCTCCTTTATTTCCACCTCCCTTGCTTGTTCCATTGATGGTAAGTTTGTTTCCGCCTTTGGTTTTTGTTCCTGTAACGGTTGTTGTTGTAGATGTAGTAGTTGTTGTACTGGTTGTGGTAGTTGTGTTTACAGCAAGACCGCTGAAAGACCCACTGATGGTATATGATCCCAAGCTGCCATAATCGTTGTTTACGTTCACACTGCTTGTTCCGTCTATAATCAAGTAATAAGTACCAGCCGGAAGTGTAGTGTCTATCTTAGCATGCATAGAATCTACATAGTTGTATGTGCCAATCGTTGTTCCATTTGCATTTTGCAGTTCAAGCTTGATGTCTAAGTTAGCGCCACTATTTCCTGCTGCTACACCATATGGAATTGCATCAATAACCAACTGACCATTTTCAGCTAAATCAAATCTAAAATAGTCGCGGTCTGTTGTTGTAGAAATTAATCCGGTTTTGGAAAAAATATTATTTGAAATACTTACAACAGCAGCATTGGTATATAGATCAGCATAATCGTCGGGTCTATAGCCAAAACCATTTGTTGTAGTAATTACTTTAAGGTTGTCTTGCAAGCTGGTGCAACCATTGGGGGTGGGACCAAAGTTCCACTGGGTTATGTTTTTGGTTACTGAATTTCCCATGATTGGAGCCCAAGATTGTTCTCCAGTTCCAACTCCAGAATTATAACTGCTAACCAATGTGCAAGTTGAACTGAATGCTGCTTGGTGAGATAGTCCTAAGGTATGGCCACTTTCATGTGCGATGGCTTCCGCAACACGTTTAGGATCATTTAATAAACGATCGCTAAACACAAATGCCGGTGTATTATCGCCCCATGTGAAGGAAGTTACATAAGCAATACCTGCCACTGAAGGGTACCAGGCACTGGTTGGCGTAACAACAATTCTCATTCTTTGTGTAAGAGGAGCAGCAAGAAATTTTGCTAAATCTGTAGTTACATTAATGTTGAAAGGTCTGAAATCTTCAGCAACTCTGTTGAATGCCTCCAAAATTTGTGCATCAGTCATTTGCGCTGGCAAACAGGAAAATGGAGTGCCATAATTCCACATGGAACTGCTTACGTCATGACCGTCGAAATCGAGGAACAGTGTAGCCGCCGCAGTTGGATAGCTATTCAAAGTAGGTGCAGCTTTTGCACTACTTCCAGCCACTAAAGCTGCAACAAGTAGAATGTTGAATAGATTTTTCATAAGATGGTAATTGGATGGTTTGGAATTGGATAGGAAGGGTAGGGTATTGGATTAAAAACGGGCTTTATTCGACAATCATTTCTTTTAGATTGATTTTTTTGATGGTGTTGTTACCGGCTTGATCGCTTTTCAATTCGATGCCATCTTGGTAACCGCGACCCAACATGCGACCTACGTATTTCACTTGATTGTTGTTGTCAACCGTCTTGGAAATAAAAAGCTTCGCATTGTTATAATTGCTGCTTTCGATTACTACGGTTTGGAGGTTGTCGTACACCTTTTGGTTGCTTTTAACAACTCCCAGTACGCGAAATCCCTGAGCCAGCTTAAGATCAACTGCAGATCCAGGGTTAAGAGCAAATACAGTTTCGATAACTTGGGATTGCAATGCAGCATGTTCAGGTACTGCATCAAATAAACGCTGGGCGTTTGCTTGTGTAGTTGCAAAGACTACCAGTGTGCCGAGAACAAGATGTTGAATGAGCTTTTTCATAATAATTGGATTTAGGTAACAGATCTAAAACGCAGCTTAAATGCAGATTAGTATTGGATTAGGAGATATTCATAGAAATTGAGTATTACTACTTAAAACGAATCCGTTATATGTTGCAGGATTTACGCAGAACTACGTGTAGATGTACGAAAGAACCCCCTCTTGGACAAGAGGGGGTGTATTCCAACCTTTACCTTAATATGAGTTACTTATTTAAAAAACGGTCTGTTTTTTGCTCCTTTGGATTCAGCAGACGGATGTTATAAATACCCGCGGGTTGAGACCTCAAATCAAATGCTTTGCTACCTGCACCTGCCTTTCCCGTCATGATGATCCTGCCATTGTTGTCAAATATTTGATAATCATATTGCTCAGCAGCAATTACTACTATAGGCTGTTGTACTTGCTTAATAATTCTAAAGATTTTGTTTCCACTCTCGTCTGTACTTGTAATATTGGTGATGCTTGCATTGGTTTCTTTCTTCTTGCCTCCGCCTCCTGATGTGGTTGTTCCGCCTCCGCCTTTCCCTTTAGTTGTTGTGGTCGGAGATGTGGGCGCAGTTGTGGTGGTTGTAGTGTCTGTAGTTGGACTGGTAACGGTACTGGAAGTTGTTGTTGTTCCGCTATAGTAACCTTCCAGGGCATAGGAACCCAAGCTTCCATAGTCGTTTGTAGAATTAACGCTTCCACTTCCATCTATCACCAGAAAATAGGTTCCGGCATTAAGTAAAGTATCCAATCTTGCATGAAGTGAATCTTTATAATCGTAAACAGCTATAGTTGTTCCATTCGCATTTTGAAGTGTGAGTTTAACATCTAAGTTTGCACCACTGTTATTTGCGCCTACCGCAAATGGTCTTACCACTGCTGTAAACTGTCCATTTTGACCTAAATCAAACCTAAAAATATCTTGATCGCTGGTTGTGCTGACGATACCGGTTCTGCTATAATAATTGGAACTAATACCGATAACATGTGCACTCGTATAATCATCGGTTCTATACCCGAATCCATTGTTGGTAGTGATGATTTTTAGGTTATCCTGCACGCTTGTGCATCCATTGGGTGTTGGTCCATAATTCCACTGTGTTACATTTCTGCTAACTCCATTGCCCATGATAGGAGCCCAGCCAGTTTCTCCAAAACCTGTCCCAGAATTGTAGCTACTCAGCAAACCGCACGTACTGTTATACAATGCTTGATGAGAGAGACCCACTGTATGCCCACTTTCATGAGAAACTGCTTCTGCAACGCGTTTAGGATCGTTGTACAAGCGGTCACTAAATGCAAATGCAGGTGTATCATCCCCCCATGTAAAAGAGCCAACGTAAGCGATTCCGGCAACACCAGCATACCAAGAACTGGTTGGGGTAATCACGATGCGTACCCGCATGGAAATGGGGGCAGCTAAAAACGTATTGATATCCGTTGTAACATTAATATTGAATGGTCTAAAGTCTTCCGCAACACGGTTAAACACTTCTGTAATTTGTACATCTGTCATGGCTGCAGGATCGCAAGTAAATGCTGTTCCGTAATTCCACATGGAGCTGCTTACATAATGGCCATCAAAATCTAAATAAAGTGTTGCGCTTGCGCTGGGGTGACTGCTCAGCACTGGAGCTGCATATGCCATACTCAAGAGACTAGAAAACAAAAGAACAATGGAAGTGAATACGGTTTTCATAAGATGGTTTTTCGGTTTGGAATTGGATATGTTTTCTAGGATTGGATTAAAAACGGGGCATCATCAAAACGGCACAACAAACAATCTTGTATACATTGGATCGTGTAATTCAATTAAATGAGTGATTACACGTAATCGCAATAAGTCTATTGATGCAATGTGGGGGTAAAAGACGTAGAAACTTTAGTATGTGCCCGCAGACAACATAACAAGGGTGCACGCCTCGATGGCTTCAATGCCAAGTGATTTTGCTTTTTCCAAGAACAAGGTGTTTTCAGCACCTGGATTGAAAATGATTCTTTTGGGGTGTAAGGAGAGAATGAACTCTTCGAAATCGCGTTGTTTAGATTCGTTCAAGTACAACGTGACGGTATGAATATTTGAAAAATCTTTCTTTTCGTTTTGAATTTGAACTGGTCCAATTGAGAATGGTTCTCTCCCTATTCCTTCTACAGCGTGCCCAGCACGTAAAAGCTTTTCCACAGCCATGTGGCTGTATTGAGCAGGATTTGAGGATACACCTATAACCAAGGTCTTATCCATCAGAGCAACATTACAACCGGGTTCTCCATCACTTTTTTAAGAGTTTGTAAGAAAGCAGCTCCTGCAGCACCATCCACACTTCTGTGGTCACAACTTAATGTGACTTTCATGAGTTGACTGGTACCGAAGCCATCGCTTTTCTTAACAACTACCTCTTTGATTTTTCCTACAGCAAGAATGCAGCTATCAGGTGGATTGATGATGGCAGTAAATTCATCAATATCCATCATGCCGAGATTCGAAATTGTAAATGTATTGCCGGAGAAGTCCTGAGGCTGAATCTTCTTGTTTCTGGCTTTGTCGTATAAATCTTTAGCGTCTGCAGCAATTTGAGAAAGGGATTTCTGGTCTGCAAACCGCACCACAGGAACAATCAAACCATCAGGAAGAGCAATGGCAGAACCTATATGAACATGGTGATACGTTCTAATAAAATCACCCATCCAGCTGCTGTTTACCGCTGGGTGCTTGCGCAATGCTGTTGCACAGGCTTTAATTAGAATGTCTTGGAAAGAAATTTTAACCGGACTCACTTCATTTATTTGGGTACGTGCCTGAATAGCATTATCCATACATATCTCCATGGTGAGGTAAAAGTGCGGTGCAGTATACATACTCTCGCCCAATCTTCTCGCTATGGTTTTTCTCATCGATGTATTCGCGGTATCTGTATATCCTTCTTGTCCTGTTGTAAAAGAAGCAACTGCAGTCGAAGCCGCGGAAGGAGCAGAGGATGAAACTCCACTGAAACTGTCAATATCTTTTCTAATAATCCTACCCCCATCTCCTGAGCCTGGAACTTTTGCTAAATCAATTCCTTTTTCTTTTGCCAGCATTTTAGCTAATGGAGAAGCTTTAAGTCTTCCATCCCCATTGAGGGTGTTTACAGGTTCCAATTTTTGAGGTTGTGGTGCTGGAGCTGAAACTGAACTTGGGGCAGTACTTGCTTGTGGTGTTTCCGGCGAAGATTGTGCACTGTTCACTATTCCAGACACATCGGTGCCTGGTTTTCCAATAATGGCAATGATATCATTTACGTTAGCGGATTCTCCTTCTTGAACTCCGATGTGTAATAAAGTACCCTCAGCATATCCTACAACTTCCATAGTGGCTTTATCGGTTTCTACATCTGCAAGGTTGTCATCACTTTTTACAATGTCGCCAACTTGTTTATTCCATTTTACAATTTTTCCAGATGTCATGGTATCACTCAACAAAGGCATTCGAATTACCGAAACCCCCAATTGCTCTGGGGGAACGGAAGGAGCAGAGACGGGCGCAGGTGCCGCAGGTGCTTCCGTTGATTGAGGCGCTGGCGCAGGGGAAGTCTCCTCTGCTATAAGAGAGCTGAAGTCTTCGTCTTTTTTTCCAACTATAGCAATGATTGAATTCACTTTTGCAGCCTCGCCTTCTTTGATTCCAACATAAAGAAGTGTTCCTTCAGCGTAGCCAACCACTTCCATAGTGGCTTTATCCGTTTCTACATCTGCTAGAACATCATCGCTTTTAACCGCGTCTCCCACTTTCTTGTTCCATTTCACAATTTTTCCCTCCGTCATGGTGTCGCTTAAAAGGGGCATTCTGATCACTTCAGCCATATGTCAAATTGCGTTTAGGTGTGAATGAATTTGAAGGCCGAAATTAATGCAAAAAATGGGAAAACAGCCTAAACAAAACCCCCAATTGGGGAGTATCCAATTCAATAGTCTAAATCTAAATTGAGTTTATCCCTCAATTCTTTCACAACGGGATAAAGTTCAATCATTTTCAGGTATTGGTCGCGCTGCGATAAGGGTTGGTCCCCAGACTCTGTTGAGGTTTCTTCGGAGGCGGTTAACTGAACCTGAAACATCAGTTTGGGATTGTTGAAAAATTCTTGAAGGTGCAGAAGTAAGCCTGTTTTTTCCAATTCTATAAATTGGGCTTGAATTTTATTATCGGCTTCTGCATCAAAATTATTTTCATCTCGAACTACCAATCGCGCAGCCTTTAAATTTCCGTGTGCGCTGATTTGATTATTCTCCAACAATTTACTGCTATACAATTGCCAGGCCTCTTCTATTCGGGAGATGGATACTGGTTCGGCAACGTGGTTTTCTTTTTTTCTGTTCTGAATTTGCTCTCTTATTTTTTTTAACGCACCCAGTTCTCCATTACCTGAAATAGGGTTGGAGTGTGAATTTATTTTCTCTTCAAGTGGTACTAGCTTTGCAGGTGATGCTGGAGTTTTGGGTAACGAAGGAGGCCCCTCTTTTTTTGGCGACTCTTCTATGATCAGCATGGGCTTATCCTGAGTTGGCTTCGGAAATTGAATTGGCTTAAACTGAAGTGCTTTTAAAGAATCAATCCGTTTTTTTTTTGATCCCAACTCATCGGCAGTCCATTCCACAGCTTGCTTGAGGTAAGTAAGTTTGATTAAATAAAATTCAACGTGTAATTTCTTTTGTCGGGCTTGCTTATATCCCAGTTCTGCATCATTTAAAATATTCAATGCTCCAATTAAATAGGAAGGTTCCAATGTGCTTGCAGTAGCTAAGTATTTATTTTTAAATCCCTCTACTACATTGAGAAGAGCTACAGAGCGTGCATCTAGACTTACAAGCAAGTTGCGTATAAACTCAGAAAATGCATTGAGAAACATGTCTCCTTCAAATCCTTTTTGATCAATCTCGTTGTAAAGGGTCAAAACCCCTGCCATGTCTTCTTTTTGCAGGAGTTCAATCAGTTTGAAATAGTAGTCCTCGTCCAGCAAATTGAGGTGCTCAATGGTATTAGCATAGGTGAGTTTTCCATTGGAAAAACTTACAATCTTATCTAAAATACTCAATGCATCACGCATGCATCCATCTGATTTTTGAGCAATGACCTGCAAGGCGGAAGCTTCTGCACTGATTTCTTCTTTGTGAGTGATTTCTTTCAGATGCTCGGCGATATCTGTTGCTGTAATTCGTTTGAAGTCAAAAATTTGACAGCGCGAAAGAATCGTAGGTAAAATTTTATGCTTTTCTGTTGTAGCTAAAATGAATATAGCATGAGCCGGAGGCTCTTCTAAGGTTTTTAGAAATGCATTGAAGGCTGAGGCACTTAACATATGAACCTCATCTATGATGTATACCTTATACTGTCCGGATTGCGGTGCAAATCTCACCTGTTCTATCAACTCTCGGATGTCGTCTACAGAATTGTTGCTGGCTGCATCCAATTCATGAACACTAAAGGAAGTGCCGTTATTGAATGAAATACAGGATGTGCATGCATCACAGGCTTCACCATCTTTCTCAAGATTTTCGCAATTGATGGTTTTCGCTAAGATCCTTGCACAGGTTGTTTTGCCTACTCCTCGGGGACCGCAAAAAAGAAATGCATGGGCAAGGTGTTTTTGTAGTATAGCATTCTTCAGCGTTGTAGTAATATGGGATTGACCAACTACCGTGTTGAAATGTTGAGGTCTGTATTTTCTGGCCGATACAACAAAATGATCCATCGTGCTGCAAGTTAACAAAATTGATCGTTGGTAATAGAGCTAAAATTCCCCCATCATCATTTTAAAAATACGGTTGCGTAGAGATCAAATAGTAACTAGAAAATGGGTTATCTTGTCATGTGTAAAACTTCAAATCATGCAGTATATTTTGGCTCTTGATCAAGGTACGACCAGCTCCAGGGCAATTTTATTTGATTCCCATGGTGCCATTGCTGCAACAGCACAAAAAGAATTCAAGCAACTTTTTCCTCAGGCCGGATGGGTAGAGCACGACCCTATGGAAATTTGGGTAAGTCAGGCTTCCGTAGCCAAAGAGTCTTTGTTGAAGTTGGGTATTAAGCCGGAACATATCGCTGCTATTGGCATTACCAATCAACGCGAAACCACCGTGGTATGGGATAAAAAAACGGGACAGCCTTTGTACAATGCCATTGTATGGCAAGACCGAAGAACTGCAGCGTATTGCGATCAGTTGCGCTCAGAAGGGGAAGCCGAACTGATTAAAAGTAAAACGGGACTTGTGCTAGATGCCTATTTTTCTGCTACCAAGATCAAATGGATATTGGATCATGTTCCAACTGCAAGAGATAAGGCTGAAAAGGGAGAGTTGGCATTTGGTACGATTGATAGCTGGCTGCTTTGGAAATTAACAGAGGGAAAAGTTCATGCTACCGATGTAAGCAATGCTTCTCGCACAATGATTTTTAACATAAACACCCTGCAGTGGGATGAAGAGCTTTTAGCTTTATTTGGTATCCCTGCGTCTATGCTTCCTGAAGTTAGAAGCAACAGTGAAATCTATGGCTATGCTCAAGCGTTGGCAATGCCCGAAGTTCCCATTGCTGGAATGGCAGGTGATCAACAGTCCGCTTTGTTCGGACAAATGTGCACCTCAGAGGGGATGGTAAAGAATACATACGGAACGGGTTGTTTTATGTTGATGAATACTGGAGCGAATGTTGTGATGTCTAAAAATAACTTGCTGACAACTGTTGCTTGGAAGATAAAAGGTGTTACTCATTATGCTTTGGAAGGAAGTGTATTTATTGCAGGAGCTGCAGTTCAATGGTTGCGAGACGGGCTTCAATTGATTCAGTCTTCAGCTGAAATTCAAAACCTTGCGCTGTCTGTTCAGGATTCCGATGGTGTAGTTGTAGTTCCAGCTTTTTCTGGTCTTGGTGCACCACATTGGAATCCTTATGCACGGGGTACTATTTTTGGAATCACAAGAGGAACAACCAAAGCGCACATTGCCAGGGCAACTTTGGAGAGTATTGCATATCAAACCTATGATGTTTTAAAAGCTATGGAATCCGATGCTGGTTTGCCCATCAAGGAGTTGCGAGTAGACGGTGGAGCAACTGTAAATGATCTGATGATGCAATTTCAATCTGACATCCTGGGTGTTCAAGTGCTTAGGCCTGAAATTATTGAAACCACTGCATTGGGTGCTGCATATCTCGCTGGCTTAGCTGTCGGCTATTGGTCCACTGTAGATGAAATAAGTTCCCAATGGAAAGTTTCTGGAACATTCAATCCAAGCATGGATGAAGAGCAGGCTAAGGGCCTAATCAAAAACTGGCAACGTGCAGTAAACGCTGTTATTGCTTGGAGTCGCGATACCGATTAATGAGAACGTTTTGTGAACAGAAAAAATCAACTTGAACATATAAGGGTCTTCTCTGCCTGGGATATTATCGTAATCGGTGGCGGAGCAACTGGTTTGGGTATTGCAGTAGATGCAGCTCAACGGGGATTCAAGGTTTTGCTCTTAGAGAAAAATGATTTTGCAAAAGGTACTTCTAGTCGCAGTACTAAATTGGTGCACGGAGGTGTTCGTTATTTAGCTCAAGGGAATATCAAACTGGTTGTTGAGGCCCTACGTGAGAGGGGTTTCATGCTTGCAAACGCACCGCATCTAACGCGCATTCAGGAGTTTGTTATACCTGTTTATACTTGGTTCGATAAATGGTTTTATGGAACAGGACTTTTCATTTATGATTTCCTGTCCAACAAATTAAGTCTGGGTAGGCCCTATGTCTTGGGTAAAACTGCCATTATAAAAGAAATGCCATCATTAAAAACAAAAGGCCTCAAAGGTGCAGTTGTGTATACCGATGGACAATTTGACGATGCCCGTTTTGCAATATCCTTGGCATTAACTGCTCATGATTTGGGAGCAACGGTGTTGAATTATGTATCTGTAACGGCCCTTGAAAAAAGCAACGGAATTGTAACAGGTGTTTTTGCAAAGGATGAGCTAAGTGGGGAGGAATTCAAATGGCATGCTAAAGCTGTTATCAATGCTACCGGTGTTTTTGTGGATAGTATTTTGGATATGGACGACCCCAGCTCGCCAGCAGCAGTTATGCCTTCACAAGGTGTTCACCTTGTAATTGGAAACAAGTTTTTTAACAGCAGCAAAGCTTTAATGATTCCAAAAACAAAAGACAGAAGGGTTTTATTTGCTCTGCCCTGGCATGGTGAGGTGGTGATTGGAACAACGGACACCGCGTTAAATAGCATTGATGAGGAGCCCGTAGCCTTGGACGAAGAAATTGATTTTATTATTAATCATTTCAATGAATACAATACCATTCCCATTCAAAGGAAAGATATACAATCCGTCTTTGCAGGCCTTAGACCTTTGGTGAAAACTTCCAATCAAACCAGCACGGCACTCGCCTCAAGGGATCATACCTTGTGGGTATCTAAAAGTCGGTTGATAACCATTACAGGGGGTAAATGGACGACCTATCGAAAAATGGCAAAGGATGCAGTCAACAACGCTGCATTTGTCGCAAAGCTCCCGGTTGTGAAATGCGCTACTCGAAAATTAAAACTTCATGGGTATAGTGCGGATATTCAATATGGTGAACCCCTTGCCGCATACGGATCAGATGCAGCCAAAATACGAGACATTGTAAAATCTAATTCAGCCTGGGGGGAGCTTTTAGTAGAAAATCACCCCTACATCAAAGCTGAAGTGGTGTGGGCAGTTCAGGAAGAGATGGCCATGACCATCGAAGATGTTTTGAGTAGGAGGATACGGTTACTTTTTTTAAATGCAAAGGATGCTTTGACTGCAGCTCCTCAAGTTGCAAAAATCATGGCTTCTTTGTTGGGCCAGAACGAGGAGTGGATTGAATCCCAGATTTCTTCTTTTGAGGAGGTTGCAAAGGCCTACCTTCCTAACTAAGAGTTGCTTAAAAATTTATATCTTCAAAAAAACATTTTATGTCACCTTTTATGGCCGAAGTGGTTGGCACAACCGTACTAATAACCTTAGGACTCTCTGTAGTAGCTAACGTGGTATTGCATGGAACCAAAGGAAATAATTCTGGTCTTATTGTTATTGGACTTGGTTGGGCAGTAGCCGTATTTGTTGGAGTTTATATTTCAGCCAATACCAGTGGGGCACACCTCAATCCGGCCGTTACTCTTGGACTTGCACTAGCAGGTAAGTTTCCTTGGAAAGACGTGCCTTCATATATTTTGGCTCAATTCATAGGGGGCTTTGCAGGCTCAATTCTAACTTGGCTAACCTATATCGACCATTTCCGAGAAACCAAGGACCAAGCTACTGTATTGGCTGTTTTTTCAACTGGACCAGCCATTCGTAAGCCAAAAAATAATTTTATTACGGAAACCATTGCAACTTTTGTATTCATGCTTTCTGTGTTTTTTATACAGGGAGGAGAACTTAAATTGGGAGCTTTAGATGCCCTTCCTGTTGCACTTTTGGTGCTTGGTATTGGGCTTAGCATGGGAGGTCCAACTGGCTATGCCATCAACCCGGCGCGAGATTTAGCCCCCAGAATCATACATGCTATCTTGCCCATCCCCAACAAGGGGTCTAGCGATTGGGGGTATGCCCCCATACCAGTCCTGGGGCCTATAACTGGAGCAGCTCTTGCGGCTTTGGTATATCGACTTTTGTAAACTTTTCGACTAAGAGTCAATTCATTTGTTTTCGATTTTTCTAATCTGATTTCAATTATTACCTTTGCAGCCTTAAATTTAAGTTTACATACATTTCAACGCCCAAACATGTCAAATACAGGTAAAATCAAACAGGTCATTGGAGCCGTGGTTGACGTTCATTTTGAAGGAGAGCTTCCTGAAATTTATAACGCGCTTGAATTGAAGCGCGAAAATGGAGACAAACTTGTTTTAGAGGTACAACAGCACCTCGGAGAAGATAGTGTTCGTTGCATTGCTATGGACGGTACCGAAGGGTTGGTTAGAGGAACAGCAGTTGTGGATACGGGTAGAGCGATTGCTATGCCAACAGGTGAGGCAATCAATGGAAGATTGTTCAATGTAACTGGTGATCCTATCGATGGGTTGCCTGCTGTGAGCAAAGAAAAAGGAAGAGCCATTCACGCTCAGCCGCCCAAGTTTGAAGATCTGAGCACAGCATCAGAAGTTTTATTTACCGGTATCAAAGTAATCGACTTGATTGAGCCCTACGCTAAAGGTGGTAAAATTGGACTTTTTGGAGGTGCAGGTGTTGGTAAAACAGTATTGATTCAGGAACTGATTAATAACATTGCGAAAGGATATGGTGGTTTGTCGGTTTTTGCTGGAGTAGGAGAGCGCACACGTGAAGGAAACGATTTGTTGAGAGAAATGATTGAGGCAGGAATCATGAAATATGGCGACGCATTTAAGCATAGCATGGAAGAAGGTGGTTGGGATTTGGATAAAGTTGATATGGAAGGTTTAAAAGACTCCAAAGCAACGTTTGTATTCGGACAGATGAATGAACCTCCAGGTGCTCGTGCTCGTGTGGCATTGAGTGGATTGACTATTGCAGAATATTTCCGTGATGGTGATGGTGAAGGAAAGGGCAAGGATATTCTCTTTTTCGTAGATAATATTTTCCGTTTTACCCAGGCCGGTTCAGAAGTGTCTGCGCTCTTAGGTCGTATGCCTTCTGCGGTAGGATATCAACCTACATTGGCAACTGAAATGGGATTGATGCAAGAAAGAATTACTTCTACGCGTAATGGTTCTATCACATCTGTACAAGCGGTTTATGTACCGGCGGATGACCTTACGGATCCAGCACCGGCTACAACATTTGCTCACTTGGATGCAACCACGGTATTGAGTCGTAAAATTGCTGACTTGGGAATTTATCCTGCCGTTGATCCATTGGATTCTACATCAAGGATTCTGACTCCCATAATTGTGGGTGAAGCACATTACAATTGTGCTAACCGTGTGAAATTGATTTTACAGCGATACAAGGAATTGCAGGATATCATTGCAATTTTGGGTATGGATGAGTTGAGCGACGAAGACAAACTCACAGTTTCAAGAGCCAGAAGGGTTCAACGTTTCTTGAGTCAGCCTTTCCATGTTGCCGAGCAATTCACCGGCTTGAAAGGGGTTTTCGTGAGCATTGATGACACCATTCGCGGTTTCAATATGATTATGGATGGTGAAGTGGATGAATATCCAGAAGCGGCATTCAATCTGGTGGGTACTATTGAAGATGCTATTGAGAAAGGTAAAAAATTGATGGAAGCAGCTAAAAGCTGATCATCACTATAATTGCAAATCATGCAGGTTGAATTGTTGACTCCCGAAAAGAAACTTTTTTCTGGAGATGTTTATGGTGTTCAGCTGCCCGGTGTTAACGGGTCTTTCGAAGTGCTCGATAAACACGCACCCATGGTGAGTGCACTGAGTAAAGGGAATTTAAAAATTCTGATCGATAAGTCTGGTAAAGTAAGCAACTTCCAAATTTCAGGAGGATTCATTGAAGTCTATGATAACAAAGTAACGGTATTGCTGGAATCAGCAACAGCACGTTGAGTTATTGAAACACCCGGATATAGTCGATATAATACCACTGTGGAAAATAAGTTGATGCATTAGGTGCTCCAGGCCAATTCCCGCCAACAGCCATATTGATTAAGAAATAAAACTTTTCGTTGAAGGGGTAGTTTGCGCCACTTAAGTCAGATACCTTAAATTCTCCAATCAACTTATCATCAATCAGGGTCTTGAAATTATCTTGGGCCCAAACCAAACTGAAAACATGGTATTCATCTGGAAGAGGAGTGGGGTTCACAAGTGATTTCGTAATATTTCTTGCTCCAGTTGCAGATTTAAAATGAATGGCTGAATAAACTTTTGTTAGATCATTTCCCAGAAATTCCATGATGTCAATTTCTCCACACGTAGGCCATCCCAAAGTGGGGAATGTTTCACCCATCATCCAGAAAGCTGGCCAAATTCCCTGGCCTTTTGGAAGCTTGGCACGCATGTCGATTCTACCAAATTTGAATAAACGTTTACCAAGAGAAGTAAGTCGAGTTGAGGTGTAATTTTTCCCTCCCCTTGATTCCTTCCGGGCCTCAATGATCATTTTACCACTGTTGAAATATAGATTTTCGCCAGAGGTATAATATTCCAGTTCATTATTGCCCCACCCGCAATTGGGGCAACCGTCGCCCACATCGTAATTCCAATCGTTGCTGTTGAGTTGTGAACCGTTGAATTCATCAGACCAAACCATGGTCATCCCTGGGTAGCTGGTTGGACTGCTGTATCCGGCGTCTGAAACGGGAATTTTAGTATCATCATTGGAGATTATTCCTGTAGCAAAGGTGTTGACCAAAACCGCATTTACAGGATCCGATAAGATCAATTGAAAATCGTCGTCGGCTTCTTTGATGTCATCTGCAACAACCGATACTGTGATGAGCTTATTGGATTCGCCTACAGAAATGGTAATGGTTTGATCAAGTGCTGTATAGTCTTCACCTGCTTTAGCAAAGCCATCTTTTGTTTTAACTTTCACCGTAATAGGTTTTGTGGCTGCTTTAGTTAAAGACAAAGTAAAATTCAAATTGGTTGTTCCTGAATTCCCTTCGCTGATGGCCGCGTCAGATATTGACATAATGGGGTTGTCAATTGGTAGCGGGTCACAACAGTTTTCCTCTTTTTTACATCCATGAATTACAAAAAGCAGAAACGAGAGGAGGGTAAATAAAGAGATTGCTTTTTTCATGGGGACAAATCTAAAGATTTGAATTCTTACAAATCAAATTGTTTAATCAAGGATTGGATTTAATTTTGGTTGTGGTTCATCAACGATTTGTTCTTCGGCTTGCAATTTCAGTGTGTTTTTTGTATCTGGACTTGTTTTTTCCAGTTGGGGATCTAGAATTCCAGACAGCAAGGATAAATACAACCTTTCAAAACCAGGCTTTGTTAGCCTATCTGTGCTTATTTTTTTGGGATCGATGATTGTCTTGCTTTCTTGCAAGGTTAAGCAAAACGCAATTAATTAAGTGAGGGGTCTAGTGGATAATTGATAATGGGTAAAAATTCATTTCCCAGACGTTTTACAGCGTCTTTCCAAACGATTTGGTGGTTGGGATGAAAAACAAGGGATTGAACGGCTGGGATTGAAAGCCAGCTTTTTTCATTTACTTCATCTTCCAATTGCGATTCTCCCCAACCGGAATATCCCAAGTAAAATCGAATATTATTTTCGTTTGCAATTCCAGAATTGATTGCATATTTCGCATCTTCTAAATCACCACCCCAATATATTTCATCTGCAATACAAACCCCTCCAGAAATATGTGAGGGTAGTCGGTGTAAAAAATGAATATGATCTTTACCAACAGGCCCTCCTTCAAATAACTTCAAATCATGGTTACCAATTCCATCCAAGCAATCGGCTACTGCAGATTGAGTTGGTCTGTTGATGGCAATTCCAAACGTTCCAGTAAAATCGTGTTCACACAAAAGCACAACGGAGCGCCTAAAATTTTCATCTTTCAAAAAGGGTTCCGCAATAAGCAGCGACCCTTTGGAAATGGTATTCATATTGTTAATGTAAAGCAATGCCTTCGTATTTCAAAGGAAATTCTTTGCTTATCCTTAGAAAGGCTCTTAAACCTACGTTAAATAAGCGTGTTTCTGCAACTTCTCAGAAAGAGGGCAGTATTTTTGTTTGACATGAAAAAAGTCTTTTCCCTGATTACTGTTTTGATAACGATTTCTTTAATCGGTATCATAGCCATTCAGTTTTCGTGGCTTAAAAATGTAGTTGCAATCAAGAAGGATCAGATTGCAGGGAAAATAGATATGGTTGAGTTTGAAGTGGTTGAATCTATCGTAGAGGAGAAGATGAAATTTGCGCCCTCCTTGCCGATGGATGTATTGCCAAAAGGGGCAGAGCAGCAATTGATTGATTTATTGGGTTCGCAAACAGTGGCAGAGCATTTCACAGTGACGGATGTGCAAATGAAATTTGATCGT
>JAULVY010000129.1:0-26270 GCA_032110825.1 Chitinophagaceae bacterium
TACGCAAAAGCGTCTAAGGGGCCTCATTTTCAGTTTAGTTATTCTAAAGTCGACGATTATCAAGAAAATTTAGATCAATACTTTACTGCACATCCCGAAGTTCAACCCGTTCCTGTTGATCCTGTCAGCGATCCGGAATTTTTTGGACCTTTAATCAACTTCTTATTCCCCTTGCTGATGTTTGGTTTACTCTTTGTGTTGATGATGAGAAAGATGGGTGGTGGATCTGGGGGTGGGGGCAGTGGCGGAATTTTCAATATCGGAAAATCCAAGGCGCAGCTGTTTGATAAAGGAACTAAAGTAAACATTACGTTTACCGATGTTGCCGGTTTGGATGAAGCCAAACAAGAGGTGATGGAGATTGTCGACTTTTTAAAGAACCCCCAAAAATACACCGCCCTTGGAGGTAAAATTCCAAAAGGCGCTTTGTTGGTTGGTCCTCCTGGTACGGGCAAAACCTTATTGGCAAAAGCCATGGCGGGAGAGGCTCAGGTTCCATTTTTCTCAATGTCGGGTTCTGATTTCGTGGAATTGTTTGTTGGTGTTGGTGCGAGTAGAGTTAGAGATTTATTCAAACAAGCCAGGGAAAAAGCTCCATGTATCATTTTTATCGATGAAATCGATGCCATTGGCCGTGCTCGTGGAAAGAACATGATGATGAGCAACGACGAAAGAGAAAACACCCTCAACCAATTGTTGGTTGAAATGGATGGATTTGGCGGAGATAGCGGAATCATTATTTTGGCAGCCACCAATCGCCCTGATGTACTCGATAGCGCCTTATTGCGCCCTGGAAGATTCGATCGTCAGATTAGTATTGATAAGCCCGATGTTAAAGGTAGAGAAGCCATTTTCCACGTTCATTTGAAACCCATCAAGAGATCTGAAAAATTAGATATCCATAAGTTGGCCGAACAAACTCCAGGTTTTGCTGGTGCAGACATAGCCAATGTGTGCAACGAAGCTGCATTAATCGCTGCGAGGAAAGGTAAAGCCATGGTTGAAATGGATGACTTCCAAGATGCGATTGATCGTGTAATCGGAGGCTTGGAAAAGAAAAATAAAATCATCCTACCAGAAGAGAAGAAAATCATTGCCTATCACGAGGCTGGGCATGCTGTTTGTGGATGGTATTTGGAGCATGCTTATCCTTTGTTGAAAGTAACCATAGTACCCAGGGGAGTGGCAGCGCTTGGTTATGCGCAGTATACTCCTAAGGAGCAATACTTATACAATACCGATCAGCTGAACGATCAAATGTGTATGACACTCGGCGGCCGCGCCAGTGAAGAAATCTTCTTTGGTAAAATTTCAACCGGAGCTCAAAACGATCTTCAGCAGGTTACTAAAATGTCGTACGCAATGGTAACGGTTTATGGCATGAGTGATAAAATAGGCAATGTGAGTTTTTACGATCCTCAACAAGAACAAACATTTACAAAGCCATACAGCGAGGAAACCGGTAAATTGATTGATGAAGAGGTTAGAAGCCTGGTTGATCAAGCATACCAAAGAACACTTTCTCTCCTACAAGAGAAGAAAGTTGAGGTAGAAAAGATTGCACAAGCGTTGCTGACCAGAGAGGTTTTGCATCAGCAAGATGTTGAAGACCTTATTGGAAAAAGGCCCTATGAAGAGAAAAAGATTTTTTCGGATGACGAAACCCCAACGAACAGTCCATCTGTAGACGAAAGTTCATCTTCTTCAGAGCAAACACCTGCATAAATGGAAGCATCGTCAGCAAAAGAAGGGATACTCAAGAATATTCGGAAAGCGTTGACTCAAAAAACAGAGCAGCCCTATCCGGCACACGAAAAAGTTGATTTTGGCTTTGAGCAAAATCAGGAAGACCTGAGTGTATTGTTTGCTGAAAAATTCACTTCTCTTTTAGGTAAATTTTCATTTGTAGAAAACGAACAGGAGTTGGTAAAGCAGCTTGGTGAACTGGTTGATCGCAAAGAGTGGAACGATGTATTTTGCATGGATGAAAATATAAAATCCGCATTGCTTTCCTATGGATTTAAGGGGTTTACTGAAAAACCGCTCAAAGACGCAGACGCTTCCATCACCAAATGCGAAGTGTTGGTTGCTCGAACAGGAACTATGGTTTTGAGCAGTATAGAATCATCAGGGAGAACACCAAGTGTGTATGCTCCCATACATATTTGTATTGCCAAAACCAGTCAATTGGTTTTTGATGTTAAAGATGCGTTGTTGTTCTTGCAAAAGAAGTATGGAGATCAACTTCCCTCTATGATAAGCTTTGCAACAGGACCTAGCCGAACAGCTGATATTGAGAAAACCTTGGTGGTTGGCGTTCATGGGCCAAAGGAGGTTTATTGCTTCCTACTTGATAAATAAAGCGGATACAGCATACCGTTTCCTGGATTATATTTGATTATGCAAATTCCTCAAGGCAAAAAGGTTTATTTCCTTTCTGATTTTCATTTGGGTGTTCCTGATTATGCATCCAGTTTGGAAAGGGAAAAGCGGGTCGTTCGGTTTTTGGAGGACTGCAAGAAGGATGCAGCAATTATTTTTATTGTTGGAGATCTATTTGATTTTTGGTTTGAATACCGCTCTGTGGTACCCAAGGGATACGTACGCATTTTAGGAAAATTAGCAGATATCACCGATTCCGGAATACCCGTTCACTTTTTTGTAGGCAACCACGACATGTGGATGAGAGGGTACTTTGAAAAAGAATTAAATATTCCGGTTTATTTTGAATCCAAGGAATTTGAATTTAATGGGAAGAGATTTTTTATTGGACACGGTGATGGATTAGGCCCAGGCGACTATGGTTACAAATTCATTAAAAAAATATTTCGAAATCCGGTTGCGCAATTTTTGTTTGGACTGATACCTCCTTATTTTGGAATAAAATTGGCTACTCTTTCCAGTAAAACATCACGAGCCGTTACCGGAAACACGGATGATTATTTCCGAGGGGAGGAAGGTGAGTGGCTCATTCAATATTGCAGAGAGCTGCTAAAGCAAAATCAATACGACTTTTTCATTTTTGGTCATCGCCATCTCCCCATCGATTTTCAGCTCTCTGAAAAAAGCAGGTACATCAACTTAGGTGATTGGCTCAAATACAATTCATATGCAGTTTTAGATGACCAAGAATTAAAACTGATTCGGCCATGAAACGAAGGATACTAATTCTACTGATTTTAACGCTTCAGCTGCATACCCAAGCTCAAAAAGCAGAAAGTTGGCAATATGTGAAATCAATATCCGGACAGTTCTCATTTTTTATGCCGGATGAGTTGGGAAATCTTTTTGTAATTACGGCCAATGGGCAGTTTAAAAAGTACAACGCCCAATTGGATTCGATGGGTGTTTTAAATGAGATAAAAAGGTATGGCAAACCCTATAGTATGTCCGTCGAAAATCCTTTGCGTAGTCTTTTGTTTTTCAAAGAATACAAAACGGTTGTGGTTTTAGATCGGTTAATGCAGGTTGTTGGTAAGGTTGATTTACGAAAAGCTGGCATTTACCAAACTCAAGCTGTGGGGCAGAGTTATGATAATAATATTTGGACTTTTGATGAACAGGATAGCAAACTGAAGAAGATCAGTACCGAGGGTAAGCTGTTATTTGAAACACCCGATTTGCGATTGGTTTTCTCTGAAGCTATTTTGCCCACTTCGCTTTTTGACCGCAATGGCTATGTTTATTTGTATGATCCTGCTAAAGGGTTATTCATATTTGATTATTACGGGGCATTCAAAAATAGGATTGCACTGTTAAATTGGAGTTCCATACAATCTTGGGGCAAACGTATTGTTGGATATAAAGAGGGGAAATGGTTGTCCTATACACCTGGCGAGATCGATATTCAGGAGTTTATGCTTCCAGGTTCAACGGATGCCAATCCCATTCGTTTTATTGCTGAGGGATTTTATGTTATGGACGAAACCGGGATACACAGGTATGCAACCAAAAGCATCAATCGATGAAACAGATTTTGGAAGAAATAATATTAAGTAATTCACTGAAAGACTACCTAATTGCTTTCGGAGTAATTCTGTTGGTTCTCGTTCTTAAAAAGAGAGCAAGCAAGAATATAACCCGACTCATATTTTATTTATTTAAAAAGGCTGGAAAAAAAATTGATGAAAAAGATTTTTTAGATCTCGTTCTCCCGCCTTTGGAAAAATTCATCGTTTTCCTTGCTGCCTATATTACGCTAGGGGAATTGACCTTGCCGGAATTATTTCGTTTTCAAGTCTTTAAAATTCAATCCGATGTATGGGTCGACCGATTGGCAACCTCGGTATTGATTTTTTTGTTTTTTCAAACCCTTCTTCGCGTTATCGATTATTTGGCTGTTATTCTTGAAAAAAAGGCCAGCGGTACTGATGATCCAACCGACGATCAACTGATTATTTTTTTTAGAGATTTTTTTAAAGTTGTTCTTGTTATCATTTGCATTTTGGTCATGATTCGACTAGCATTTCAACAAGATATTACTAAGCTATTGGCCGGATTGAGTTTGGTGGGTGCTGCAATTGCATTGGCCGCCAAAGAAAGCCTGGAGAACCTTATTGCATCGTTTATCATATTTTTTGATAGGCCTTTTCGTGTTGGGGACTTGCTTAAAGTGCAACAGATTAATGGAACAGTTGAAAAAATTGGACTTCGCAGTACACGGATTAGAACGGTTGAACGAACCTATGTTTCTGTTCCAAATAAACAGATGGTAGATACGATTGTTGATAATATTTCACTTCGAAATAAGCGTAGGGGCGAGCTGAATTTATTTTTGGATTTAAAAACACCTGTACAGCATATAGAATCCCTTTTAGTTGATTTACAACAATGTATTTCATTAGAAGAAATCAAAGAAAAATCGATTTACTTGTCAGACATCAGAATAGATGCTTACCTGATTTCGATTGAGTATTTTACTGAATACCAGCAGATCGCTGAGTTCAATGGAATGAAGCAAAAAATAAATCTTAGAATCTTGCAATTGCTTGAAGAGAAGGGAATATCGCTTGCTGGGAAAAATGCAGTGCCTGGATCGAAATCATGAGAGCCCGGACTTCATCTCAACTAAAAAAGATCTAATTTTTTTCAGACTTTCAATAGCTTCAAATTTCTCTTTTACTTTATTGCCTTTCTTTAAAAAGCCTTTGGCCCCTTCAATGGTATAGCGTTTTTCTTTGAGTAAGAAATAGATCAGTTTTAAATTCCGAATATCTTCTGGCCTAAACAGTCGATCTCCTTTTCTATTTTTTCTAGGTTTTATGATATCAAATTCTTTTTCCCAGTAACGCAACAAAGAGATGTTTACGTTGAACATATGGGCAACCTCACTAATCGGGTAGTAAAGTTTGCTGTTTAATTCTTGATCTTCTGGAATAGTTGTTACCAACTGTTCAGATGACTTTATTGTGGTAAGTTCTTCAGAAACGGAGGTTGGCTCAACGGAAATCTCCTGTAAAACAGGTTCAGATTTCTCTTCAACAACCTGAACGGGTGGTTTTATCATGTAGGGTTTCCTTTTGGGTTCGCCGGATTTTGGCACCTGCTGAACCGATTCGTCTCCAAATAAATCGAGCTGTTGCAACATATTTACGAATTTAACACCTTCGTTTCATGATGTTTAACAGAGTTATGCACATGCACTAGTCGAAGGACTGATTCTTAGAAGCAGCCAATTTGAGTATGCGCTGGTATTGTTCAGGAGATAAATCGTTGTAAAAGAAATAGATGGGATCAAGCCTTTTTCTTGACTTAAATACTTCATAATGAAGATGTGGACCGGTAGACTTTCCAGAACTGCCTACGTAGCCAATAACCTCACCACGTTTAACCCGTTGACCTCTTTTTGCCTTAATCCGAGACATATGACCGTAAAGTGTTCTGTAAGAGAATCCGTGACCGATGACTACATGGTTTCCATATCCATTTCCTAGGTTACCGGCAATTTCAATAACACCATCTGCTGTTGCATAAATAGGGGTGCCTACAGGGGCAGTAAAATCTAAGCCGGGGTGAAACTTTACGGTTTTATACAAAGGATCAATCCTATAACCAAAACCTGAAGAAAGTCGATTGAGGTCGCGGTTGCTCACAGGCTGTATAGCAGGAGTGCTGGAGATTAATTTTTCCTTGTTTTTGATCATGGATTCAATCTCTTTGTATGATTTCTCCTGGGTATTGATTCTGTTATACAGCGTATTTAATGTAGAGAGTAGTCCTGCTGCAATTTCTGAATTGGCCATTCGGGCAATTTCCTGAAGTTCCTTCTTTTGCTCCAGAGATTTCGCTCTGGCACTATCCGGAATGGGGTTGGCTTCAAACACAGATCGGTACACATCGTTATCTCGTTTCTCAAGTTCTCTCAATTTTTGCTCCATTTCTCCATATCTGCCTGCATAGATTTTATTCAATTCATCTGAGCGTTCCAGCTGAAGTTTTAGCAACTTTTCTTTTGGACTATCTATGAATCTGAATGCTATGGCAACAATAATGGATCCGGAAACAACTGCAGCCGACAAAAAAGCAAGAATACGAAGCAGGGTAACCCGGAGGGGGACTACCTGCTTCTCATACCTGAGCGTATTGGTGTTATAATAATACCTGATTTTCTTCACGGTTTCGTCAAGTTGAAATAATGTATTTTTGCCGTCCGGGAACTGTGCAAATATAACCCATTGAAACCGGACGAATCCTTATAAAAGGCTTAAAATGACATCTGCTGAAATCAGGGAGAAATTTCTCGAATTTTTTGCAAGCAAAGGGCACCACATTATACCCTCAGCGCCTATTGTTTTAAAAAATGATCCTAGCCTATTGTTTACCAATGCGGGCATGAATCAGTTCAAAGACTATTTTCTCGGAAACAAAAAAGCGCCCTACAAGCGTGTTGTTGATACTCAAAAATGCTTGCGGGTTAGCGGAAAGCACAACGATCTGGAAGAAGTGGGGGTAGATACCTACCACCATACTATGTTTGAAATGCTAGGCAATTGGAGCTTTGGTGATTATTTTAAAAAAGAAGCTATACTCTGGAGTTGGGAGCTTTTGACTGATGTATATGGCATTGATAAGAACAGGCTCTATGCAACTGTTTTTAAAGGAGATCAAAGAGAAGGAATTCCTCCTTCCACTATTGCTTTAGGAATTTGGAAAACTCTTTTACCGGATGATCATATTGTGTACGGCAATAAAAAAGATAATTTTTGGGAAATGGGAGAAACTGGTCCCTGTGGTCCCTGCAGTGAAATCCATGTGGATTGCAGATCCGATGCAGAACGCGCGGCTGTGCCGGGGCATCTTCTCGTAAACAAAGATCATCCTCAGGTCATTGAAATTTGGAACAATGTATTCATTCAGTACAACCGTCTCAAAGATGGTTCATTGCAGCCACTGGCCGAAACACATGTTGATACCGGCATGGGATTGGAAAGATTGGTGCGTGTTTTGCAGGGTAAAAATTCAAATTACGATACGGATTTGTTTCAATCTACTATTGCAGAAACAGAAAAAAGATCAGGTAAAAAATATACTGCCACTGATTCAAAACAAGACGTTGCTTTTCGTGTATTGGCAGATCATATTCGAGCCATTGCATTTACCATTGCAGATGGCCAGCTTCCTTCCAATACAGGCGCGGGATATGTGATTAGAAGAATTCTCCGAAGAGCTGTCCGCTATTATTATTCTTACTTGGATGTGAAAGAAGCGATGCTCTATCAACTTTTACCAGGTTTGGCAGATCAATTCAAGCAAGTTTTTCCAGAATTGCAATCACAATTGGAATTTGTATCTAAAGTTGTTAAGGAGGAAGAGGAAACTTTTCTAAAAACCTTAGGCAAGGGCCTAAAGAAAATGGAAGAAATCGTTAGTGAATTCCAATCTACAAAAATCATTGGTGGGGATGCAGCGTTTGAACTTTATGACACGTTTGGATTTCCGCTGGATTTAACGCGACTGATTGCTGTTGAAAACGGAATGCAAGTAGATGAGAATGGATTTGAAAAAGAAATGCAGGTGCAAAAAAACAGAAGCCGCTCTGCTACAGCTTCTGAAGTAGACGATTGGATTGAGGTTTCATCACCGCAGGGTTCAATTCCATTTGTAGGCTATGATCAATTGAAGATAAAAACACGGTTGGTCAAGTACCGGCATTTAAAGGCAAAGGGGCAAACTTCTGTACATGTGGTATTGGAGCAAACTCCTTTTTATGCAGAGAGTGGAGGCCAAATTGGGGATACAGGTTTTATCACTTTTGGAGATGAACAGATTGAAGTGCTCAATACTAAAAAAGAAAATGATCTGATTATTCATACACTAGCTTCAATTCCAAAAAATCCTCCGATTGAAGTGCATGCAGAAATAGATGAAAGTCGAAGAAAACAAATTACAAGTCACCACAGTTTAACCCATTTGGTGCATGCTGCATTGAGGTCGGTATTGGGAAAGCATGTGGAGCAAAAAGGATCAATGGTCACTCCCGATGGGATGCGATTCGACTTTTCTCATTTTGCAAAAATGTCAGAAGATGAGCTTTTGAAAGTCGTTTCATTGGTCAATCAAAAAATCCGACAGAATATTCCAGTTCGTATTCAAGAAATGCCTAAAGAAGAGGCCATACAAAAGGGTGCCATGGCTTTGTTTGGTGAAAAATATGCTGATACCGTACGGGTGGTTACGATGGATGAGCAGTATTCTATTGAATTGTGTGGAGGTACGCATGTTTTAAGTACAGGGGTGTTGGGACAATGCCTGATTCTATCGGAATCAGGAGTTGCTGCAGGTGTGAGGAGAATCGAATGTGTTTGTGCTGAAGCGGCAGAGGCTAAAATTGCTGAAGATCAAGAGTTAATCAAGTCAATTTCAACGTTATTAAAGCAACCCAAAGATCTTTTGAAGTCCATTGAATCCTTACAGATGGAATATAATGCACTGAAAAAGAAATTAGAAGCTGCAGAGCAAAAAGTATTGAAACAACTAGCGAGCGAACTTCTTTTGTCAGCAAAAGATTTAAATGGCGTATTGTGTATTGGCAGTATAATTGAAACCGATAATCCGGATTCGCTAAAAAAACTTGCGAATGATCTTCGCAGCAGCAAGGAAAATCTACTCGTTATTTTAGCTGCTTCCATTGCTGGAAAAGCATCTGTGGCTGTGGGTATATCCGATTCCTTGGTTCAAGGAAAGGGATTAGATGCTAACTCCATCATTAAAAATCATATTGCTGAAATGATTCAAGGTGGAGGTGGAGGTCAGAAAAGTCTTGCTACGGCTGGGGGCCAACGTGTAGATCAACTCGCACAAGTTGTAAATATATTTTCAAAGTTCTTGTAATGAGCCCATGTCATGTTGGATTCAATTGAAAAATACGAGGCAGTTATAGGACTAGAAGTTCATGCACAGCTTAAAACGCAAAGCAAATTATTTTCTGGAGATGATGCTTCATTTGAGATCAATCCCAATACACATGTAGGAGTCATTACCTTGGGACATCCGGGAACATTACCGGTAATGAATAAAAAAGCCATGGAATTGGCGATCAAAATGGGATTGGTTTGTGGGTCGGGAATCGCACAAACTAATTTTTTTGCTCGTAAAAATTATTTTTATCCTGATCTTCCCAAAGGGTATCAGATTTCACAGCACACTACACCTATTTGCAAAGGCGGAGGCATACCCATTGAAACCGCAAACGGAGAACGTATTATTCCTCTAACCCGAATTCACTTAGAAGAAGATGCCGGTAAAAGTTTGCATGATCAACATGGTCAATTCACGCTATTGGATTACAACCGAGCTGGGGTAGCATTGATCGAAATTGTTTCAGAACCTCAAATCCACACCGCTGAAGAAGCTACTGCCTACCTTTCTACGATTCGTAAATGGGTGAAGTGGTTGGATATTTGTGATGGCAATATGGAGGAAGGCAGTCTCCGTTGCGATGCTAATATTTCCGTTAGGCTTCGTGGGGATACAACTCTTGGAACACGTGTAGAAGTAAAAAACTTGAATTCCATTAAACATTTAAAACAAGCGATTGAAATAGAATTCAAACGGCTTGTTGGTTTATGTATACAAGGTGTGCCTATCCTACAAGAAACGCGTGGTTTTGATGCCGATAAGGAAATTACCTATTCTATTCGGGCAAAGGAGGATGCAGAAGATTATCGTTATTTTCCTGAGCCTGATTTGGCGCCTTTTCATTTTACTGATTCAGATATAGCAAAAATCAAAGTGTCGCTACCGTCTATGCCTGATCAGCAAAAGAAGAGGTATTTAGAGGTGTTTAGCTTATCAGAGTATGATGCGAGTCAGTTGACAGAGGATAGGAAATTGAGTGAGTTATTCAATACCATAGCAAGCGCAACTGCCAACCATAAACAACTAGGTAATTTCTTGTTAGGTCCAGTTCGTTCCTATTTGAATGAAACTGGAATCAGTTGGAACGAAATAAACATTGCTATAAAATCATGGATTGAACTGCTTCAACTTATACAAGAGGAAAAAATAAGTTTCTCTGTTGCAGGCAGTAAGCTTTTTACTTTGATGTTATTGAATCCTTCACGAACGCCTTTTGAATTGGCAAAAGAATATGATTTGATTCAGGATGCAGATGAAGGTTTAATTCAAGGCTGGGTAGAACAAGTGCTTCATTCTATGCCTGATAAAGTAAGTGAATATCAAAAAGGGAAAAAAGGTTTGCTTGGTTTATTCATGGGAGAAGTGAAGCGAATTTCAAAGGGTAAGGCGGATCCGCAAAAAGTAAATGCAATACTCATTCAACACCTTCAAAAATAATATCATGAGATCAATTCGATTCCTTTCGCTGGCTTCCCTGTTTTTCTTTATTTGGGGATGTAAGTCGTCACAGGAAAAAGTGAACATCAAGGCTACCATTCTTAATGTACGTGAACAGCAAAAAGTGTATTTAGATTTGATTGAGTTGGATGCTGCTCCCGTTGCTATTGATACCACCAATGCTATTGCTGGAAAGGCTGTATTTGAATTGGAGGGGGGATTGGTGGATCCGGAAGTTTTGTATCGTATTCGATTTGAAAAAGATCCTGCCTTTTATCTGTTGATACCTGATCAGTCTTCTATAGCCATTCAGGCGGATCTTCAGAAGCAATATTCATTTACCAGTACCTCTGCTGCGAGTAATTCTTTTGAACACTTGATTATGGGCTACAATCGCATAATGGAGCGTTTGGATACGTTGAGAAATGCCATTAGCCTAAAGGGGCAGAAAATGGACAGTGCTCGTGTTGTTCTAGAGAATAATTTTCGAAAAACAGTTGAAGAGGCAGGGGCTTATTTGCTAGGGTATGCAGATTCAACTGAATCAGCAGCTGTAGCAATCTATGCGCTTGGAATGTCGCGAAATTTTGTTTTGCCTGAACAGGTTCAACCGGTTTTAGATGCGGTGACTGCAAAATTTTCTGATTTGCCGCGGTTAAAAAAGTTGGCTGATGATTTTAAAAAGGAAAATAGTACTTCAAGTCCGGATGCCCTAGTAGGTAAACTTGCACCTGAATTCGAACTTCCTGATGTGTATGGAAAAAATTTTCAATTGAAGTCGCTCAGAGGTAAATATGTATTGGTTGATTTTTGGGCTAGCTGGTGCAAGCCTTGCAGAATGGAAAACCCTAATGTAGTAGCAGCGTTTAAAAAATTTCAGCAAAAAAACTTTACAATCTTAGGTGTTTCCTTGGATAAAGAAAAATCATCTTGGCTTCAGGCGATTGAAGACGATGGCTTGGCATGGTACCATGCAAGTGATTTGAAATTTTGGAATAGTAAGGTTGTACCACTATATGGCATTGAAGGAATACCATTTAATGTTTTGTTAGATACCAGCGGTGTTGTTATTGCTAAAGACCTAAGAGGAGAAGATCTTCATACCAAACTTGCTGAAGTGCTCAAGTGACATTGAGGCCAACAAAAAAGGCAGATTCAATTGAATCTGCCTTTTTTGTTAAGTTGGTATATCTGAGCTTTAGAGCTGAGAAATTCTAAGTCCAATGGTTTTATAATTCTCGCTTGGCTTCACGTTGTTGGTGCCACCACTGATTGTGATGTTCAAATCAACTGGAGTGCTAGAAGAAGTTCCAGGATTTAGAACTTCCACACTCAATTCTCCAAAACTTGAATTGGCTGGAATTTTTACAGTAGCAGGAAGGGTTTTGAAATGTCTACCTGCAACTGCTGTTGTACCACTACCTAGGATGACAAAAACTTCAGTTTCTGTTTTTAATTGCTGACCAATTAAATTTACTCTGAATTTTTTAATACCTGGATTTGCTCTGGTTAATAATGGGTCTGCAGTATTTGCGGATCTGCCAAATCCTGGGACGCGTACAAGAATAGGATACGTAAGACCTGGCCCATTGGCATTCCAGGATGCTGCATCAAATTCTACAACAGTTGATGTATAAGTGACTAAGTCATTTTTTACACAGCTGCTCATGAAGATGGCAGCGAATGTTCCGATTAAAAGTATGTGTAATCTTTTCATGATTCTATTTTTTAGTATCCGCTATTTTGAACGAGACTTTTGTTGCCATCAACTTCTCTTGTAGGAAGGGGGGCCAAGATGCGAACATCGGTAAAAGCCACTGTATTGTAATGAGGACTTTTTACTAAATCTCTTCCTAAACGCTTAAGATCAAAGAAGCGGTGACCTTCAAAAGCAAGCTCTAATCTTCGTTGTTTAAAAATCTCTTCAAATAATGCAGATCCGTTTAAACCAGTAAATGCAGTTAAACCCCTATTGATAGCAATGGTATTTAGATCAGCCAATGCGGCAGTCTCATTGAAAACAGGTGATCCTGGTGTAGCCATGGCCTCAGCACGATTCAAGTAAACTTCTGAGATGCGAATCACAGGCAAGTTATCGAGATTTATAAATCCGTTTTTACCAATGAATTTTGTGCATTCTACTTTTGCGCTACCCCTTCCGGTTGTACCAGGCTCATAGAGTTGATTGCGAACATCCGTTGTTCTTGATGCGATGGCTGCGTTAGTGCTGTTAAAATTCGTAGTTGTATTTCCTCCAGTTAGAGCGATTCCAAGATCATTCATCAATGAGAGTGAGGGAACCAAGTCTCCAAAACCACCGGTAACCACAGTATTGCCTGGAGCAGTCAGTGTTGTGAATGATGTTTGGAGGGATTCATTTACACCGTTGTTTTCTGCATTGGTAGCTAACACAAACTGGAAAAGACTCTCGTTATGCGTAGCACCTCTCCATTGTCCAACATATGCGGCAGCAGAAGATAATCTTGTTCCTGCGGTAGCTATACAAGCATCTGCCCATCTTTTTGCATTTGCGTAATCTTTCATGTAGAGATATACCCTTGAAAGCATGGCTTGAGCCGCGGTCTTGTTCGCAAAGTTAGGTAAGCCAGATGCTGTAAGAGTAGATTCAGCTAAAAGAAGATCAGCGACAATTTGCTTATAAACATCATCAACCGATGCTCTTGCAGGCTTCAGAGCTAGAGCCCCTTCTGAGGTTGCAACTCCAGAGAGAATCAAGGGGATTCCTCCTTTGTCTTGTGCCGCAACATTTGCGCCAGGCATGTACGAGTATACTTTAACCATATTAAAATAGTAAAGTGCTCTCAGGAAATACATCTGACCAAGCCAAGATGTTTTATCAGCAGGGGTAATACCTGCAGCGTTAACACCCGGCACAGTTTCAATGATCAGATTGGCCTGATTGATTCCATTGTATGATGCAGACCAAAGTGCATCACCGAAATGGGCGCGGTACACGTTATTGGCTTCTGGTAACAAGCGACCAGATTTATTGGTTGCAAATCCGTTATCTGAAAGGGCTTCAGGAAAAGCAATCATATCTCTTCCGTATAGTCTAACGCTTTTGAATCTGGAATAAACAGATACCACAGCAGCATTGATACCATCTTTGCTTGTAAGAGCCGTTGTTGCGTCAATGGATTGTCTTGGATTGATTACCAGTGCATCCCTGCAAGAGCTGATACTTGCAGAAACAAGGGCAATCAAGCTAAGTTTTAAAAGTATATTTTTCATCTTCTTCATTTTTAAGGAATTAGAAACCTAATTGAATACCTGCAGTGATGTTTCTGCTTTGAGGAATGATACCTGTTGAGGTGCCAACAAATTCAATATCATAACTAAACCAATCACTTAGTGTCCACAAGTTGGTACCTTGAATATAGAATCTGGCATTATTCAATTTCATTTTTCTAACCAGGTCAGAGTTGAAATCGTAAGATAAGGTTACGTTTTTCAAACGAACATAATCCGCTTTGAACCAAGTTCTGCTTCCAGATGCTGCACTTGAACCTTTGACTTCTGCACCTACAGCATTCATTCTTGGCCACCAGGTAACCTGACCAGGCTTTGTCCAGCGACCTTCATAAACATCTACAAAACTATTAAGACGTGCAATATTTTCGATCATGAAGTTAATCTGTCCGTCTTGAGCCCATCTGCCGTATTCATATTGGAAGAAGATATCCAATGTGAAACCTTTGTAGGTAAAGTTGTTGGTCCATCCACCCCAATAATCTGGTTGAACATCACCAACATAGACGCGGTCGCGGTTCAAAGGCAGATAGGTAACATTGCCTAATGTATCAAGCCACATCGGTCTGCCTGTTGCAGCATTCACACCAGCATAGCGCTGGGTGAAGATTGATCCTATCTCTTTTCCTACACGGGTGCTAGGGTCACCAGGCAACTCAAGCAAATTGTCGTATAGTTTTTTAACCTTGTTCTTGTTGTAGGTAAATATGAATGTACTTGTCCAATTAAATCCATCTGGTCTTCTCGATTTCACGGGTTGAACACTCAAAGTTAATTCGAGTCCTCTGTTTGAAATCTGTCCAACGTTTCTGGTGATACTTGAAAATCCAGAGGTTAATTGAACAGGTTGTGGAAGTAATAAATCTGCAGTCAATTTATCGTAAGCTTCCACTGATCCGAACACCCTATTGCTGAAGAAAGAGAAGTCAAGACCAAGGTTAGCCGTTTTATTTTTCTCCCAACGCAATTCTGGGTTTGCCAATTGAGAAAAGCTAATACCCGGAGCTCCGTTATAAGGCGAAGCAGCTCCATAAAGCCCCAATCCGTCAAAGTTTCCAATTTGATCAGATCCCGTAATACCATAAGATGCACGGAATCTCAAGGAGTTTATCCATTTGCTGTTTGCCATGAAATTTTCATTATCGATGTTCCAGGCAGCACGGATTGAAGGGAAAGCGCCATAGCGGTAGTTTTCTCCAAAACGTGAAGAACCATCGTAGCGCATAATACCACTCACAATATACTTGCCGTCGTAATTGTAGTTGATGTTGGTGAATCCGCTCTGACGTCTATACCCCGTAAAGAACTCTGATGTACTCAATGGAGTTGCTGCAGTGTTCAATGTAGTGAATTGGAAAGTTGGAAAACCCTCTGCAACTGCACCAATTCCTTCTTGGTTTTCTCTTCTGTACTCATATCCTACTAAACCATCAATTTTGTGTTTGTCCTGGATATTGAAATTAAAGTTTAACGTTTGAGTAGAGATGAAGTTTGTGTTCCACTCACTTTCAACCTGACCTAAACCTTTTCTGTTGAATCCATCAGGAGTTCTAGGATCGGTAAAACGCTTACCCTGAACAATCCTGTAATCCAATCCAAAAAATGGACGATAGGTTAACCATGGTTTGATTTTGTAATCAAGGTTTATATTACCTACCAATTGGTTGGTGCGGTTGAAGCCTTTGTTAAATTCATTTACTGCAATAACGTTCTGGTTCAAAATACCTGCAACGTTCTGAGGGGGTACGCCGAAATAGGTGCCATCTGGATTGTAGATAGGGTTGAAAGGCCAGATTGTAGCAGCTGCGAAGGCAGGGCTTCCCAAAAAGCTACCACTAGTTGCAAAAGGCACGTTTTGATCAAAAGAGCTTGCGTTTACAGAGGTATTGATAGTAAGCTTGTCAGTGGCTTTATTTGAAAGATCAAATTTCAATGTTCCTCTTTTGAAGTTCGCTGTAGTTACAATTGCTTCTTGAAGATTGTAGGAACCAGAAATACGGAATGTTGTTCTATCATTACCGCCTGAAGCATTCATCTCATAGTTCTGAATAGCTCCTGAGCGAAAAGCAGCATCTTGCCAATCATACGTTGGAAGTGCAGCAGCGGCATCATCGGCTGCTTTATTTGTGGTGATGTTTGCAATAGGAACCCTGAATTCATTCAAAACTGTTCTTTTAATGATTAACTCTGAAGGAAGAAGGTTGTTTGCAAAAGCGTATGCTTCAGATCTCAATTGAAACAACTGCTGGGAATTAAGAACATCCAGCTTTTTCAAAGCGGTAGCCTGACCAACATAGCTGTTGAATTGAAACTTTGTTTTTCCTGCTCTGCCTTTTTTGGTTGTAACGATTACAACACCGTTGGAAGCCTGAGCTCCATAAATAGCTGCAGATGCAGCGTCTTTTAAGATATCAATCGACTCAATGTCGTTGGGGTTTAAAAATGCCAGTGGATTTGATTCCGTATAGTTGGCATCACTTCTGGTGTTCAACTGAACACCGTCAATTACAAACAAAGGTTGAGTACCTGCCAAGAAGGAACCGGTTCCGCGGATACGTATACTGATACCACCACCAGGGATACCGTTATTTGCTTGCACCAATACACCTGCGGCTCTACCTTGTAAGGCTTTGTCCAACGATGGATTTGGTAAGTTTTCAATTTCTTTACCTCTAATGGTTGAGATCGCCCCAGCTTCATCTTTTTTTCTTCTTGACTGATAGCCAGTGATGATTACTTCTTCCATTTTGAGGTCTTCTTGTTGCAAGTTCACCTCAACTACTCCGTTGGGTGGAATTGTAACTTCGATTGTGCTTTGTCCCACTGCTGAAATCACCAGTGCTCTGGATGTGCTAGGTACGCTAAAACTAAAATTTCCGTTCGCATTGGTAGTGGTACCGATACGGGTACCTTTCACGATCACTGATGCATTAGGAACTGGACTGCCAGTTGCATCATTGACCTTACCTGAAACAGTTCTGTTTTGTGCTGACAAGTTCCCTAATAGGAAAAGTGTTCCGCACAAAAGAAGCAAGATCTTTCTCATGTGTCTCTGTTTGGTTTATAGAATTTGTTAAGAAGGTGCAAATGTAAAATAAAGACAAGCCAAGTAGCCGTTTTGTTGCAGGAAATTTTAAATTAATTAAATTTGAAAAAATCTATCTATATTAGAATAATATTAGATAAAAGCATTATAAATCACTGTAAATTAGAAAATAACTCATCTTTTATAAATATTATTTAACAGGATTAATTTTTTCAGCTAACGATTTATTTGACAATTTGATGTCTTGCTAAAAGAAGCAAGAGGGCAGGTAATAAAATGAGGTTGGTGCCTGTTGCTGCCAAGAGGGTAAATGAGGTTAGCCATCCCAGAGCTTGTGTACTTCCAAAACCACTGTAAATGAATATGATAAAGCCTGCAATTAGTACCAAAGAGGTATACACAATGCTGATGCCTGTATCCCGAATGGTTTGAATCACGGTTTCTTTCACTTTTCCAGATTGTCTAGGCAGCTCTTGCTTGTAGTTGACCAGAAATCGAATGGTTATATCAATGGCTATACCCAGTGCCACACTGAATACCAATACAGTAGAAGGTTTAAGCGCAATTCCAACCCAACCCATTAGTCCTGCTGTCATTAACAATGGAATCAGGTTAGGTAGTAAAGAACAAAACAGTATTCGAATAGACCTAAACAAATAGAACATGCAGGCTGATATAAACAGAAAAGCCCAGAGGATACTTTCTTTTAGACCATTGATGATGTATCTGCTCCCTTCTAAAAATGTAATACTGCTTCCAGTCAAAGAAATGGAGTATTTGCTGGTATCGAAAAAACGTGTGGATGCCTGCTGCAAACTGTCGATTAAGCTTGGCATTCTTTTACTACCTATGTCTGCCATATTTACGCTAATTCGTGTTACCTGCTTATTGCTGTCTATAAAAGATCCCATGAGTTTTTGAAAAGCAGATTTATCTGAACCAGACGGCTTTAGATAATCGGCCAAGAAAGCTCCATCAAATGCATTTGGTATGGAATAATTGTTGCTGTCTCCATCGTAAAAGCCTTGACGTGCAAACTTCAATCCTTCTGCAATGGAAAGCGGTCTTGCCAATTCAGGGAAACCGCTTAGAAATTCACTGTATGCAGAAATCCGCTCGTAAACCGTCAATGCCCTAGAGCCTGCAATGCCGTTTTTCTTTTTGGTATCTACCAATATTTCCAACGGCATAATTCCACGAAAATTGGTTTCAAAAAATTTCAAATCGGTATAAATCTTATCTCCTTTCGGAAGATCATCTACAATAAAAGATTCCATTTTTAATCTCATGGTTCCTGCAATGGAGATGGCAATCAGGATGGCCGTAGCTCCGTAAATGATTTTTTTATGTGAAAAAACCCAGGACTCAATTTGTGCCAGCAGTTTCAACAACCACACATTATCTAAGTACCTGAGGTGTTTTTGTTGTGGGACTTTCATGTAGAACAATGCAATGGGAATGACAAGCAAGGAAATGAAAAAGAGTGCCATGATGTTGATGCCCGCTACTATACCGAATTCTTTCAAAATGACACTTTTGGTTAGTGCAAACACTGCAAATCCCAAAGCTGCACTGATGTTGCAAAAAAGGGTTACCACACCCATTTTGCTGATCATCTCTACCAGCGCAGATTGTTTGTCGCCCGTTTTGATGATCGCAGTATGATACTTATTCAAAAAATAAATACAATTGGGTATGCCAATCACAACCACCAATGGAGGAATGAGTGCCGTTAATAATGTTATTTTATACCCAAGTAAATGAATGGTTGCTACACTGTACACAACACCAATGATTACCACGGAAAGCGATAGCAGCATCGTTCCAAAGGATCTGAAAAAAATAAATAATATCAGTGCAGATAAAAACAAAGACCCTAATAAAAACCATTTCATCTCATCTGCAATACGCATGGCCACATTGGTTCGTATGAGAGGAAGTCCACTGAGGTGCATATCAAGTTTATTGTTCTCCGCAAAGGCTGTCGTGATTTTTTCAATGGCGCCAATGGTCTTTTCTCTTGCTTTGGAGGATAATATTTCTTTATTGATTCTTGCGCCCATGAGATAGGCCTGGGTTTCTGCATTATACAGCAAGCCTTTATAGAATGGTAGAGAGAGAAATACAGCCGCAAGGCTATCGACTTCTTTTTGTGATTGAATGGATTCTGGAAAAATTCTTCTGGCTTCTAAACGTTCGGTACTGTCGTTTTTCACCAATTGAACAGCAGCATTGATGCTAATAATATCTTCAACGCCGTTTACTTTTTTCAATTCTGCCTGAAGTGCATTCATCGCGTTGATGTTTTCAGGCGTAAAAAAGCGATCTGATTTCCAACCTATGGTTAAAAGATTTCCATCTTCACCAAATGTATTTTTAAAATCGAGATAGGCTATGTATTTAGGATGGTTGGTGGGGATGGCTCTTGAAAAATCATAACTCATTTGAACCTTGCTGGCCTGATACCCAAGAAAGCCGGTTAATCCAGTTAAAACGAGAAGAATTGCGATTCTGTTTCTAATAATAAACGAACCCAGCAAAGACCACATGGAATAGTTTTTACAAAGGAAAGGATTTTATAAAACCAACTGAATTCTTTTTCATAGGATAGGCACATCGGATTCAGTAATTTTAAGGTGTGAAGTTGTATACACTCTTGATTTTTCTTTTGCTATTTAGCCTGCTGGGTAAAACGCAGTCTTCAACTCCCATCGGTCAATGGAGTGATCACGTTCCCTTTCGTTTTGCCAGATCCGTTTTTGTAGAAGGGGAAACACTGACTGCAGCTACGCGGTATGGCATCTTTCGTTACTCCATCGCTACCAAAGAATTTGAGCGACTGACCAAGTCGAACAATCTATCTGAGGTTGAGATTAAACTGGCAGAAAAAGATCCAAGCTCATCTGCATTGCTTGTGGTGTATAAAAATGAAAACTTGGATTTGGTGCAAGGAGAACAAATTAAAAACGTACCCGATGTCCTCAACAGCAAGGTACAGGGAGATAAAACCATCAACAATGCAAAGTGGATTGGAAATGAAGTATACTTTTCAACCAACCTGGGTATTCTTGTGCTCAATACAGCACGAGCAGAAATCAAAGCTACATATCGAATTGGGCCGATGGGTTCCGATTTACCTGTCAAACAAATTGCAGTAATTGGAAATACCATATACGCCGCTACCACCCGTGGTCTGCGAAAAACAATTTTTGATTCCATCAGCATGCGGAATTACCAAACTTGGGTTGAAGAGAAAATTACATTTGATCAGGAAATAGTTTCCCGTGCAGTTGCGTGGGATAATCAATTGGTGGTTCAGAAATCCGATTCTGTCTTTTTGAAAGATGGCAATTCCTGGAAACTTTTATATGCAGGCTCAAAGTCAATTTCATTTCTTGATATACAAAGCAACGCTTTGTACATGGGTTTTGAGGATTTGGGGAAGTCGTCTTTGCTTGTTTTCAAAGACAAAACGAACCCGCCTCAAGAACTCCCAATTGCTTCTCTTCATACTCCCAAAGCAATTGCAGTAAAAAGCGGTGAATTGTGGATTGCTGATGAGCAACATGGCGTGATTAAATTCAGTAACGGCAAAGAAGAAATCATTTGCCCCAATTCACCTCATGCCATATCTACAGGTAAAAGTTTTTTCTATAATAATACCATTTGGACTACAGCAGGAAGAGTGGAAAATGGAATTGGGAAAAAGCTTCCTGGAGGGTTTTTTCAATGGAATGGCAGCAACTGGACTAACTATACAGTTCGGTCACAGCCTTTCATGGATTCTATTTTGGATGTGCATACAATAGCCGTACAGCCTGAAACAGGAGTAATCAGTGGCGGATCATTTGGAGGTGGATTATTTGAATTGGATAAAAATGGGGGGGTAAAGATTTTCAAGCAAAATTCTTTTTTAAGTCCAGCTATTGGTTCTGCAAACACCTACCAAGTAGGGGGACTGACGTATGATAAAAATCAAACACGCTGGATATCCAATCCTGGGTCTGCCCAAAGTATCATTGCCAAAACAAAACAAGGAGATGTTAGAAAATTCTCAATACCCCAAGATCCCATAAATAATTCTGTAGGTGATATTTTGATTGATAGTAAAAACCGAAAATGGATTTTGGGGGGTCCCAACAATGGATTGGTATGCTTTGATGATGGAGGTACCTTAGATAGATCGAGTGACGATCGCTGGAGATTTTTTCGTCAAGGTAAAGGCAGCGGAAATCTTCCTTCATCCGATGTGCTTTGTGCTCGTGAAGATCGAAACGGATTGATTTGGGTAGGAACCAATCGTGGCTTGGCTATCATTCCGTGCCTGGATGATGTTTTCAATTCATCGCGATGCGAAGCAGTTTTGCCTATCGTGCAACAGAATAATGTTGCAGGTGTTCTTTTATCCAGCGAAGAGATCCTTGATATAGAAGTGGATGGGGCCGATCGGAAATGGATTGCTACTGCAAATGGTGTTTGGCTTTTAAGTGCCGATGGTCAACAAACGGTATATCGATTTACTTCCAAAAACAGTCCGTTGTTGTCCAATACAGTTTATGAAATAACAATCGATGGAAAAACAGGCGAGGTCTATTTTCATACCGAATCTGGTATTTCTGTTTTTAGAAGTACAGCAACTGAGCCCGAGGGCATTCGGGCTAAGGCATCGGTTTTCCCTAATCCTGTGCCATCCGGTTTCAATGGAACGATTGCCATTCGAAACCTTCCAGAGAATGCTTGGGTTCGCATCGCCGAGCTCGATGGAAAATTGGTTTACCAAACCCGTTCGTTGGGAGGGCAAGCCATCTGGAACGGAAGAAATTATAAGGGAGAAAAAATAAACAGTGGTGTATACCTCGTGTACATTGCAGATGAAAATAACCAACAGCAGTTGGCTACCAAAATATTCTTTATTCAATAATCAGTTTACAAACAATGCTGCATCATACCCATGGGTTAGTCATTCGTTCCGTAAAATACGGGGAAACCTCATTGGTGGTGAGCATGTTTACGGAGCTATTTGGACTTCAGCAATTCATGGTAAATGGTGTTCGAACTTCTAAAGTCAACCGTTCCATTTCACCCATGCTGTTGCAGCCGGGAAATTTTTTGGACATGGTGGTTTACCACAACGAAAAGCAAAGTTTACAACGTATCAAAGAATGCAGGCCTGCACTTCAATTTCAAGACTTGTTTGTGAATTTGAAGAAGAATACAGTTATGCTTTTCATGATTGAAATTCTTCAAAAAACAATCCGACAAACAGAGCCGCACCCCGAGCTGTATCATTTTATTGAAGATGTGATGAAAGCGCTGGATGCATCAACTCCCTCCCAAATGGCCAATATTCCTCTTTTCTTTATGAGCCATCTCTCTCATTTTTTTGGTTTTCGATTGATGGATAATTACAGCAACGATCATTCGATTCTGGATTGGCAGGAAGGTCAGTTTGTTCAACAGGTGCCATCTCACGTGTATTACTTGGAAGAGCCTCAAAGCGGATGGTTGGCACAGTTGCTGAGGGTGGCGCAAATTCATGAATTGGATGAAATCAAGCTCAATAGAAATCTTCGCAATCAATTGCTGGATGGGTGCTTGAACTTTTATGCTTTACATGTTCAGCCCTTTGGTCCGATGAAATCTTTATCGGTTTTACGGGCGATCATGGACGATTGATTACATGATTTTTTCACTCGTAAAATCTTCATGCAGGAGAACCAAACCTGGTTTCTTTCCTTTGGCGAAGCTTCCCAACTCATCTTCCTGTTGCAGGGCTTTTGCGCCATTGGAAGTAGCCCATTTCAAAATAGTTGGAAGAGATATCTGTGGATATTTTTCTTTGATTGTTTTTATTTCACTAGCCATGCTCAATTGCCAATTGCTGCTGTAACTATCTGTACCCAATACAATTTCACAATTGTTTTTCATCAAAAGTTCAATCGGAGGTGTTCTGTTTTCAATATATAAATTTGCATTGATGCAGAGGCAGAAATGAATGCCAGCTAGATTTGCTGTCGCATACTCCTGTGCAAAAGAAATATCTTCTTGAGAAGTGAAGGTATTATGAACCAGGATAACCCGTTGTTGTTTATTAAAATGCGGTAAGCAAGATTGCAGTGATGATTTTCCTGTAATGGGGAAAGGGGTTTCATTGAATCCAAATTTTTGTAAAAACTGTAGATAATCTCCGGTACCGGTTTTGTACAATTCATCTTCAGCTGGATTTTCCTGATTGTGCATGCTGATGACTGCTTGGGATGTAAGATCATTGATTCTTTTAAAGGTAATATCGCTGATGGTATACGGAGCATGCGGAACTAAAGTTGAATTCCAATGTTTGATCTGATATTCTTCTTCAGCTTGTTTAAATGACTGCAATACCTTCGAGTATTGATGCATTCTTTGATCCGACATGTCGTCACTGAAACTTAGTACTTCTACAAAGTTGTTCCATTTTATCTTGCTCTTCATTTTCGTTTCAATCGTATGTGCGGTGTTTCCGATGTCGCCAACTGCAACGATACCACCTCTCAGCATTTCGGCCTCTGCGTCTTTAATTTTCTCTAAAATCAATTCAAGTGGAAATTCTCGTTTGCCTACCACATCCAATAAAAAAGGAATGAGTCCAGTACCTGGAGGAATAACATCTTTCATGTGACTGAGTTCCAAATGGCAATGCGCATTGATGAAGCCAGGCATAAGGATACCACTTGATTTTTGAATATCTCCGCCTGCATCATTCAGGAGAACGAGGTCAACAATTTTTCCTTGTTCATCTGTAATCAATACATGATCCTGACTTAATAATTCGTGCCCATCGAAAATGGAATCTGCCTGGAACTTTCGGTAATTCATCATAGAAAGAAGTAACTTTGCGCACTAAATTAAAGATTTATCATCTCAGTAGATGAAGGAATATGTTAGATAAGTTAGAAGCCATAAAAGCAAAATTTGACGACATCGGTGTGGCACTTACCAATCCCGAGGTAGTAAGTGACAATAAGCGATTTAGTCAGTTGTCGAAGGAATACCGCAGTTTAGAAAAAATAGTTGTTGTATACGAGCAATACCTTAGGCTGCTCTCGGATATTGAATTCAACAGAGAAGCATTGCAAGGCGATGATGAAGAACTTCGGGAGTTGGCCAAAGTTGAAGTAACTGGATTGGATGAGCAAAAAGAGGCATTGGAAAAGCAAATACGGAGCATGCTTATTCCAAAAGATCCTCAAGACGACCGCAATGCGATTTTAGAAATACGCGCAGGTACTGGAGGCGACGAAGCTTCCTTATTTGCAGGTGATCTCTTGAGAATGTATATGAGGTATTGCGAGGGGAAAGGATGGAAAACAGCTGTACTTTCAGAGAACGAAGGCACAGTAGGTGGTTACAAAGAAGTTCAATTGGAAGTAACGGGAGATGAGGTTTACGGTACCATGAAGTTTGAAAGCGGAGTTCATCGTGTACAGCGGGTTCCGGATACAGAAGCCAGTGGAAGGGTGCATACCAGTGCCGCTACGGTTGCTGTTATGCCCGAAGCAGAAGATGTGGATGTTGAAATTAGAGAGAGCGATGTAAAGATGGAAACGTCGAGAAGTGGGGGTGCAGGTGGACAAAACGTAAATAAAGTAGAGACCAAGGTTATGCTAACGCACCTGCCAACAGGCACGGTGGTGATTTGTCAAACCGAAAGAACTCAATTGGGCAACCGGGAAAAAGCAATGCAAATGCTGAGAACCCGGTTGTATGAAGAACAAGTAAGAAAACAGGAGGACGAAATCGCTCGCCATAGAAAGAGTTTGGTCAGCACCGGTGACCGTTCTGCAAAAATCAGAACTTATAATTTTCCACAAGGCAGGGTAACAGACCATCGTATTGGGCTGACCTTGTATAATCTTCAGGATGTTTTAAACGGGAACATTGGAGAACTCATTGACGCACTTCAATTTGCCGAAAATGCGAGCAAGCTTACACAATAGTAGTCTTCTAGCAGGAGCAAAAATTGTAAAAAGATAGTTTCACGTATTATAAGAGTTTTAACAACCCAAACTCCATTTCAATCGTCTATATATTGTGTGCAGAGACGAGATGAGGGTATTTAGAAAATTTTAACGGATGTGTGCATGGAAAGAATAGTGACTAAGCATCTAATAGGTAAAGAAGTACAATTTTTCTCATAAGCAGTTAGTTTTGGTTACGGCCCCTATTTCCATAGGGGCTTTTTTATGGAATACCATACACCAACTACAGCACCTAAAGCATCTGCTAGTCCATCCCAATAAGAGAAGGTTCTTTTCGTAAAAAATTTCTGGTAGTATTCCATTCCCATGCCAAAAATACTACCTGCCAGTATGATCAACAGGATCAACACAGATTCTGCATTTGCAAATTTATGATTGCTCCAAATACCCCATAGCCAGCCGAAAACAACAAAAATGCCAAAATGTATGAGCTTGTCGATGCCGTAAACCTTTAAAATGCTATACTCACCAGCGCTGCTGGTATCCATGCTCAACAAATAAAAAATGACTGCACTCCAGCCCAGGGCAAACCAGGGGTTGTTTTTTAGCAGGTGCATAAATTTAGGCTCCGATCAATGCCTTGTAAGCATCTGCATCCATGAGTTTATCTAAGTCTGATGGATTTTGAACTGTCATTTTAATCATCCATCCATCTCCGTAAGGATCTTGATTTACCAATTCAGGCTGAGTATCCAGGAGGGGGTTTTTTTCCTTGATTATACCGGCTATCGGAAGAAACAAGTCGCTTACCGTTTTAACCGCTTCAACCGTTCCAAAAACAGCATCGGCTTCTAATGATTTCCCAATTGTTTCAATATCAACGTAGATTATATCCCCTAATTCTCCTTGAGCGAAAGAGGTGATACCTATGGTTGCTTCATTGCCTTCAATTGAAATCCATTCGTGTTCTTTGGTGTAGCGAAGTTGATCAGGAAACGCCATGTTATTAATTTTTACAAGTTTATTTTAATGATGTAGCGAAGGTATATTTTTTTCGGTTTGACTATTCTTTTGTTCTTTTTATCAAGTTCGCTTGTTGAATTCGGATATCACCCAATGGTTTATCTCCACCCGTTTTGCCTGATGTTGGCGTATTTCCAATTTTGTCGAGTACATCATATCCCTTAACCAAAAAACCAAAT
>JAULVY010000130.1:0-21880 GCA_032110825.1 Chitinophagaceae bacterium
AGTTGGTGATCATTTGGAAGTAGTGGTTCATTTCACTTCCAATACTACTTCCATGCGAGTAGACCTGAGTTCTGTTTTACCGGGAGTTAAAAATATCATTGCTGTGGTGAGTGGAAAGGGTGGTGTTGGGAAATCAACAGTATCTGCCAATTTGGCTCTTGCTCTTGCACAGCAAGGTGCCGCGGTTGGACTCATGGATGCCGATATTTATGGTCCCAGCGTGCCCATCATGTTTGGTGTGAGGGGAAAAAGGCCATTGATGGAGCATATTGACGGAAAAGATAAAATTCTGCCCTTGGAGCAGCATGGTATCAAGTTGATCAGTATTGGACTTTTGGTAGATGAAAAAAGTGCTGTAGTGTGGAGAGGGCCTATGGCAAGTAGCGCCATCCGTCAGTTTGTAACCGACGTGCATTGGGGAGAATTGGATTATTTGGTAATTGATATGCCTCCAGGTACTGGTGATATTCATTTGACTTTGGTGCAAACCATTCCAGTAACGGGTGCTGTTGTAGTAACAACCCCACAAGAAGTTGCCTTAGCGGATGCTAAAAAAGCCATTGCCATGTTTGGGCAAGCGCAAATCAAAGTTCCTATAATTGGACTTGTTGAGAATATGGCTTGGTTTACACCTGCCGAACTGCCTTCTAATAAATATTACATTTTTGGGAAGGACGGAGGCAAGCATTTGGCTGATCAATTGGACTTAAACTTTCTCGGACAAATTCCATTGGTGCAATCCATCCGTGAGGGTGGTGACAAAGGATTGCCAGCAATGATTGGACGAGATGAGCTAACCAAAGCTGCGTTTTCTGAATTTGCTTCGGCTACCATTCGTGCTATTGCGGTAGAAAACGCCCGAGTAGGACAACGTACGAATGAGCACGTTGTAAACGTTGACTGATTAAGGTTTTTTAAATACGATTTTTTTCACGGGACTATTAAGCCGAAAGCTTTCGGAATGTTTGTCCCAACTCATGTGTACGATATTGGTTTGTTCTTTTTTATACTCATACATGAGATCGGTAGTCAACTCAATGGTTTTAGGGGCGGGTAATTTTTCGATTGTAAAATAAATCCATACCACTTCTTTGTCGATTTCATATCCCAAAAACCTAAGAGCTCTTGATTTTCCATCTGTCTTGATCGAAAAATGTGCATTGAAATAATCTGTTATCGCTTGATTGATTTCTGCTTTATTGGCTGATTCCAAATTGTATTTTTTCCCTTTGAATAACCGAAGAGTTTCTTCAAAGTCGTCTGGAAAGAGTTTGCACGCAATTCCAATTTCTTTTGTTTTGCTTTTGTATTCCACTTCAAACGTGGCTACGTAAAAAGGGTGGCGCATACCCATGAAAAGAAGGGAAAGAAGAAGAACGATTGAGAAGTGTTTGATATTCATGAACTGCAAAACTCTTGAAATATTTTAAGACCTTTATGCCATGCGCGACTTTTTATTTTATTTTAAGGTTGGCTGGAATCATATCATCAGTTGGGATGCCACTGATCATTTGTATTTTATTGCCGCTTTAGCTATCGTTTATTCTTTTTCTGATTGGAAACGAGTAGTTATGTTGGTGACTGCATTTACCATCGGGCATGCCATAACCTTGTATTTAAGCGCCATTGATTTGTTTCGGTTTTCAATTGAATGGGTAGAGTTTGCTATCCCATGTACGATTGTGGCAACAGCAGGCTTTAATTTCATTAAAATCAATTCCAGTCTTTGGATTCGGTACCTGGTGCCAGGGGTTTTTGGGTTGGTACATGGGCTGGGATACGCCAATTACATCCGAATGATGATGACCGAGAGTCAGCATATGATTTGGAACCTATTTAGCTTTAATATTGGTCTAGAAATAGGACAGATTTTCGTAGTTTTATTGATCCTGATGGTAGTTGAAGCTGCTAAGCAGATTCGATCAGAATCTCATAAATTTCTGATTGTCATTTTTTCACTGGTTGTGATGCTGCTTTCGCTGAAATTAGCTTGGGAACGATTCCCTTTATTTTAAATATGGCTTAAAATGAAACAAATTCTCTTTCTCGTAGTTGTTCTTGCTTTTTCAGCTGGTTTAGTTGCACAGCCTTTGCGCAATCCGGGCTCCAATCATGGTAATCGCTTTGAGCAATTGGATTATCTCATGCAAGATCCCAATGAATACAGAACCGCTAGTGGTGCTCCCGGTCCCAAGTATTGGCAGCAACGTGCTGATTATGAAATCAATGTTGAAGTAAATGAAGAAGCGAACCTTCTTACTGGTTCTGAAACCGTGACCTACTTCAACAACTCTCCAGATATTTTGACGTACATCTGGCTACAGATTGATGAAAATTTTCATCATCCCAACAGCGATAACAATTACGACAAGCCTTCGAACATGAGCAACCGCTTCACTCATCAGCAGTTGCTTCAGATGAATCCCAAGGAATACCTAAAAGGTTTTGGTGTTAATATAACTTCCTTAACCGATGCTACTGGAAAGCCACTTTCATATACGGTTAATCAAACAATGATGCGGGTTGATTTGCCTATTCCATTGAAACCCGGGCAAAAATTCATTTTTAAAGTTAGTTGGAATTATAAGATTCCCGATAAGCTGACCCGTTACGGAAGGGGTGGATATGAGTATTTTGCAGACGACGATAACAATTTGTATTCCATCACACAATGGTTTCCTCGTTTAGCTGTTTACAGTGATTTTCAGGGATGGCAAAACCTTCAGTTCGTTGGCGGTGCTGAGTTTGCCTTAGCTTTTGGTAATTACAAGGTGAATATTACCGTTCCCGAAGACCATGTGGTTGCAGCAACGGGGGAGTGTAAAAATTTAGCTGCAGTGCTAAGCCCAACACAGATGAGCAGATGGCAACAGGCTCAAACATCCAATGAGCCCATTGAAATCATCACCTTAGCAGAGGCACAGGAAAATGCAAAGGATAAATCCAAGGGAAAGAAAACCTGGATTTATGAAGCCATCAATGTGCGTGATTTTGCATTCAATACTTCCCGCAGGTTGGTATGGGATGCTATGGCCGTGAACATCGAAGGAAAGAAAGTGATGTGTATGAGTTATTATGGTAAAGAAGCTTATCCGATTTATAGAAAGTATTCTACCAAAGCTGTTGCCCACACCATTGATGTGTATTCTAAATTTACCATTCCTTATTCTTATCCTGTAGCGATTTCTGTAGAAGCCAGTATTGGAATGGAATATCCCATGCTTGCCATGAATTTTGGAAGAGCAGAAAAAGACGGTACGTACAGTGAGGCGGTTAAATACGGAGCTATTGGAGTTATCATTCATGAAGTAGGGCATAACTTCTTCCCTATGATCATCAATTCCGATGAGAGACAGTACTGGTGGATGGATGAGGGGTTGAATACGTTTGTACAGTTTCTTACTGAACAAGAATTTGATAATAATTATCCTTCCAGAAGAGGCCCCGCGCATTTGATCGCTGATTATATGAAATTGCCCAAAGACATGTTAGAACCTATCATGACCAAAGGCGATAATGTGGTGAGTGTTGGATCTAATGCATATGCTAAAGCGGCAACGGGATTGAATATCCTCAGGGAAACCATTATGGGTAGAGAGCTTTTTGATTATGCCTTTAAAGAGTATGCTAGGCGTTGGGCATTCAAGCATCCCACACCATACGATCTGTTTAGAACCATGGAAGATGCCAGTGCCGTGGATTTGGATTGGTTTTGGAGAGGATGGTATTATGGAACTGATCCGGTTGATATTTCCTTGGATTCTGTAAAATGGTTTAAACTGGATTCTGAGAAGAATTTGGCAAGCATGCAGCAGACCGATTTCGAACCCATCAGCAAAATCAGAAATAGGGAAGAAAAGAAGATCAATTTCTATACCGATAGAGATACCACGCTGCGTGATTTCTATTACTACAATAGAAATGCGGATGTAAAGATGTTCCAAGACATGGCACAGCAACAAATGGATGCTCAAAAAGACAAGGAGCATTACAAAGACTGGGAGAGCAAAAATTTCTACGAGTTAACGTTTAGCAATAAAGGTGGAATGATCATGCCTATTATTGTAGAGTGGACTTTTAAGGATGGATCCAAAGAAGTAGATCGCATTCCGGTAACCATTTGGCGACTCAATGAGCAGAAGGTATCCAAACTCTTTATAAAAGATAAGGAAGTGTCTGCTATTCGTTTAGATCCCATGAGGGAGACAGCAGATATCAACGAAGGCAATGGCATGTGGCCGGTCAAAGAAATGCCCAGTCGTTTTCAGCTTTTCAAGGGTAGCTCAAGTATTACAGGATTGGGTGCACCATCAAGAAGTGGTGGCGGTAACAATGCCATGCAAAAAGCTGCAAAAAAATAGACCTATTTAATCCAGGAAGTAAATTCCTGTTTAGAAACGAGGCCCTGTTTGCGTTTAACTTCTTTACCATTTTTGTAAAGAATAAATGTAGGCAGGGCTTCAACGTTCATGGATTTCATAAGCTCGGTCTCAACGCCGCCATCCATCTTGACTAAAGTGAGCTTCTTGGCATTTTCTTTCATAAACTCATCCAGAACAGGCTCCATTTTTTTACAGGGTGGGCACCACTCAGCACCGAAATCCACCAATACGATATTGGTGCTTCTGATTTGCCCATTATAGCTTTCCATACTGGTCTGCTTCACATTGGCGTTGCCCTCTAAAGGCAGATTGGAGTTTTTCCATGCATTGACTCCACCTTCCATATTAATGACTTTATAACCCTGTGCAACTAAGGCAGCTCCTGCAGCAGCGCTTCTTCCACCGCTTAAACAATAAATGTAGACTGCTTTGTTTTTATCCAAGTGTTGGGTTCTGTCGCTGAATTCTGTTTTATTAAGCCAATTTGCTTGAAGTGCATTCTTGAGATGTCCGGATTTATACTCATCAGCCGTTCGAACATCCAATACTTGTATATTCCCCGATTTGATGGCAGTTGAAAATTCAGCCGGTTTGATTGCAGGAACCTGTGCGTTTACGCTAAGTCCAAAGGTTGCCAGGATGAAAAGAGCGAAATACTTCATCTTTGTGTTTTGTACAAATTTACACCAATCGAAGCGTACGGCATAGATTTTAAGTGCTTATGACACACGAAGAGAAATTTTTAATGTTTGAAAATCGCTTAAAGAAAGTGAAGCGAATTGTTGGGAAACAGGCTCAGCAACAACAGGTTTCTTGTTATCGTTTGTACGACAGGGATTTGCCTGAATTTCCGTTGATCATTGATTTATATGAAAATGAGGTTCTTGTTACCGAATATAAAAGTCAACACCGCTTAACCGAAGACGAATATGAGCAATGGCTGTTTGATAGTTTGGTTGTGATTGAGCAGGTGTTGGAAAAACAACCAGCTCAAATACATCTCAAAGAACGCAAGCGGAAATCAAGTAGATACGATCAATATCAAAAACTCAATGATCAAAAAGATTTCTTTGAAGTGCGTGAAGGCGGGTTATCGTTCTTCGTCAACTTAACCGATTATTTGGACACAGGGTTATTTATTGATCACCGAATGACTCGGGATATGGTAAGAAAGGAGGCAAGAAACAAACGTGTGCTCAATTTATTTTGTTATACAGGATCTTTTTCTGTGTATGCCGCTTCTGGGGGTGCTCAACAGATTGTTTCGGTTGATTTATCCAATACGTATTTGGATTGGGCAAAACGGAATATGGAATTAAATGGGTTTACGGGGAGTCAATTTACATACATAAAAGCTGATGTGATGCAATGGCTTCCCGGTATTTCCGATGGCTGTTTTGATATTATTGTTTTGGATCCTCCCACATTTAGCAACAGCAAGTCGATGAAAGACATTTTTGATATTCAGCTTCAGCATATAGAACTGATCAATACCTGTTTACAAAAGTTAGATCATGGAGGGGTGCTTTACTTCAGCACAAATGCAAGGAAATTTCAACTGGAAACTTCCGAGATCCGAGGGGGTATAAAAGAAATAACCACCGCAACAACTCCTTTTGATTTTAAAGGGAAGCTAATGCGGTGGTGTTATAGAATTGAAAAATAGAATTAAGCTCCTACGATTTCAACCAATTCAACTTCAAATACAAGATCTTGTCCTGCTAGGAAATGATTTGCATCCATGATGATAATTTCTTCCTGAATTTCTGTTACTACAACAGGTACAGGCTGTCCATATTCGTTTTGCAGGTTTAATTTCATGCCTATTTCAACATTCATTCCTTCGGGAATATTGGATTTTGGAAACTCAACGATGGCATTAGGGTCTTTCTGACCATAGCCATGATCTGGATCAATTTGAATGGTCTTTTTTTCACCCATAGTCATTCCGATTACACCGGCATCAAAGCCAGCTATCATTTGACCTGCACCAACTGTAAATTCCAAAGGAGCGCGACCAGCAGAGCTGTCAAATTGTGAGCCATCCGAGAGGGTGCCTGTATAATGTACACGAACCACATCTCCATTTTTTACTTGCATAAGATCAATTTGATTGTTAAAAAATAAAAGCGAGGCTGCGAAACTACTTTTAATCTTTTACTTTTAAAGAATCAAAGTTGAAAATCAATGAGAAATTTTGCGTTATTCTTTGTGATGTTTGTCGTTTTTTTAGAAACAGTAGGCCAGACGCCACCCGGGTTGATACAGCCAGGAGCAGGGCAATTTGATCGCTATCTTTCGATTCTTAAAGGGAAGCGTGTTGGGCTTTTTGCCAACCAAACATCCATGCTTAATGATCAGCACTTGCTTGATGTGCTTTTATCTCAGGGTGTAAAGGTTCAAGTCATTTTTGGTCCAGAACATGGATTCAGGGGAACTGCAGATGCTGGAGAAAAAGTAGGTAATTATATTGATCAAAAAACCCAAATACCGGTCATATCGCTATACGGTCCAAAACGTGCCCCCAGTAAAGAAGATCTTAAAGAAGTAGATGTAATGGTTTTTGATATTCAGGATGTGGGTGTGAGGTTTTACACGTTCATATCTTCTCTTGAAGACTTTATGGAAGCTGCATTTCTAAATCATAAACAAGTGATTGTTCTTGACCGCCCCAATCCCAATATTCATGTATTGGACGGACCTGTTTTGGATACTTCATTTCGCTCTTTTGTAGGAATGCAACCCGTACCGGTTGCTTATGGAATGACGATTGGTGAGTATGCGCGGATGTTGGTAGGAGAAAAATGGTTAAAGCCGGATGCCATGAAAGCGTATCAGAAGGATCTAGATTCCAAAAAAAATCCGCTTGTGGTTGTGCCTTGTAAAAATTACACGCGGAGCAGTGTATATGAACTAACCATAAAACCATCCCCCAATCTCCCAAATCTTGCTTCCATATATTGGTATCCCTCTACCTGCTTCTTTGAAGGAACGGTATTGAGTGAGGGAAGAGGCACAGAAGCTCCATTTCAACTATTTGGCCATCCTTCTTTGCCCAAAAATATGTTCTCGTTTACTCCTGCAGCAATGCCTGGAGCAGGGTCTCCAAAATGGAAAGATCAGGTTTGTTATGGATGGAATGTTTCTGCTGATCCATCAAGCATAAAAAATAAATTGAATGGAAGGATATCACTTTATTATTTGCTAGAGGCATACCGACTCTTCCCTGAGAAAGATAAATTTTTCATTTTGCCCCAATCTGGAAATGCAAAAGCCTCTTTTTTCAATAAGCTTGCTGGCAATGCGATTTTGATGGAACAGATAAAAAATGGACTTAGTGAAGATGAAATACGAAGAACTTGGGAACCAAGATTAGAAGCATTTAAAAAGATTCGATCCAAGTATTTGATATATGAATAAGAGACTAGCGTCGACGGAGCATACGAATTGATTAATTTTGTCGTATGAAGAATTGGAGAGATTGCAGAGTCGTTTTCATGGGTACTCCAGAATTTGCTGTTGCGGTCCTAGACAAGTTGGTTATGGAAGGGTTTACTATTGTGGGAGTAATTACTGCTCCTGACAAACCTGCTGGCCGAGGAATGCAACTCACGCAATCCGCTGTTAAAAAGTATGCACTTGCAAAAGGACTCCATATTCTCCAGCCTGTTAAACTGAAGGCACCTGATTTTTTGAAGGAACTCTCAGCACTCAAAGCAGACGTTCAAGTAGTGGTTGCGTTCAGGATGTTGCCAGAAGTAGTTTGGAATATGCCTCCTTTAGGTACCATCAACTTACATGCTTCTCTTTTGCCTTACTACCGGGGTGCAGCACCAATCAACTGGGCAATCATCAATGGGGAAACTGAAACTGGGCTCACAACATTTAAACTTCAGCATGAAATTGACACAGGAGATGTTTTGCTCCAGAAGACCCTGGAAATTGGAGAAGAGGAAACAGCCGGGGAATTGCATGACCGTATGATGGTTGAAGGAGGGAAGTTGGTTTTGGGCACACTTCAGGAATATTGCAGCGGCACTTTAAAGGGTAAACCCCAGGCTTTTAATAGTGATGCTAATGATCTCAAGCTTGCCCCAAAATTAACTTCTGAAAATTGTAAAATCATCTGGGATCAACCCGGAAAAAAAATTTACAACCATATTCGCGGATTATCGCCATACCCAGCTTCATTTACATCATGGAATGACAAGCTATTGAAGATTTATAAATCCCATTTTGTAAAAGAAACAACTGAACACAGTCCAGGTGAATTCAAGACCGATGGTAAAACGTTCCTAAAGTTTGCTGCATCCGATGGTTGGATTGAGGTGCTTGATCTTCAATTGGAAGGTAAAAAGAGAATGCCGGTTGATGCTTTTTTGCGCGGATTTAGATTTTGATATGTTGAACAATCCTAAAAATTTATCATGAGTCGACTTGCGGAACGCTTCATGCGGTATGTGCAAATTGATACACAGAGTGATCCAGACAGTACAACGTTTCCATCAACCGAAAAGCAGAAGGATCTATCTCGATTATTGGTTTCTGAACTTATTCAAATGGGAGTTGAAGATGCGCATATAGATGAATGGGGGTATGTATATGCCACCATACCTTCGAATTCGGATCGAAAAGTTCCAGTTATCTGCTTTTGTTCGCATGTAGACACAGCGCCTGATTGCAGTGGAGTGGATGTAAAACCTTTGTTGCATCAAAATTATCAGGGAAATGATATACAACTTCCTGATGACCCTCAACAGGTTATTCGTATTCAGGATCATCCCTACTTAAAGAAAAAAATTGGAGACGATATCATTACAGCAAGCGGTCTTACATTGTTGGGTGCAGATGATAAAGCAGGGGTTGCCATCATTATGCAATTGGCGGAAGAGTTGAAGAAAAATCCTTCCATACTTCATGGAACGATTAAGATTTTATTTACTCCGGATGAAGAAGTTGGTAGGGGAGTTGAACATGTGGATTTGGTAAAATTAGGAGCAGATGTTGGTTATACATTGGATGGTGGTGAAAAGGGTGCATTAGAAATTGAAACCTTTAGTGCAGATGAGGTGGAGATAACCATTCACGGCGTTATGGCTCATCCAGGATCTGCAAAAGGTAAAATGATCAATGCAATCAAGCTGCTTTCAGCATTTATATCTGCACTACCTAAAGACAGTTGGTCGCCAGAATCAACTGAAAATAAAGAGGGATTTGTGCATCCTACGGATATCAGGGGAGGTGCTGAATCGGCTACAGTAAAATTCATTATTCGGAATTTTGAAACGACCCCTCTCAAGTCATACGAACATCGATTGGAGACCTTGTTGAAAGAAATTATTAGTCCCTTCCCTCAGGTGAAGTATACATTTTCTGTAAAAGAACAATACCGAAATATGAAAGAGGTCATTGATCAACATCCGCATATTTCTGCGTTTGCTCGATTGGCGATGAAACAATGCGGTATTGATCCTGTTGAGTTACCAGTACGTGGTGGAACAGATGGATCTCGATTGTCTTTTATGGGTTTGCCATGTCCGAATTTATTTACAGGTGAAATGGCCTTGCATTCCAAGCATGAGTATGTAAGTGTTCAAGATATGGAGGCTTCTTTGAATGTGCTAATTGCTTTGGTGAAGATTTGGGAATCAACACCTGTGGAATAAGTTTATCAAATTTTTAGAAAATAAATTCGCACCTTCATGGTGCAACAAATGCATGCTTATGCTCATTCCAATTTTACAGGCATCTCCAACTGCAGTAAACGGTGCTTCTGCATCAAAGACCATGCATCTTTTTGATATTCTTCAATCCGGTGGAGCCTTGATGATTCCATTGGGACTTTTGTTTGTATTGGCTTTGTTTTTCTTTTTTGAGCGTTACATCGCCATAACCAAAGCGGGTAAGATTGACGATAATTTCATGCGCATCATCCGTGATCATATTGCCAGTGGAAACGCTACGGCAGCAAGATCCATGACGCGAAATACCGACAACCCCGTTGCCCGCATCATTGATAAAGGTGTTCAGCGCATCGGAAAACCAATTGACGCCGTTGAGCGAAGTATGGAAAGTGTAGCACGCTTAGAGATGTATAATTTGGAGCGCAACTTGAGTGTGCTCAGTGTTATTTCTCGCGCTGCACCCATCTTTGGATTTGTGGGAACGCTTGCGGGTTTGATGCAGTTGTTTTTTGATATCAACACTACTGGAGAATTTGTTTTGAATACCATTGCAGGCGGATTGTATGTAAAGCTGGTTACTTCTATAACTGGATTGGTGATTGGACTGCTTTCATTCTTGGGGTATAGTTTTTTGCAAACCCAAATTGATAAAACAGCCAATAAAATGGAAGTAGCTGCAACTGATTTCTTAGATATCATCCAGGATCCATCACTCAAGTCTTAATTCATGCAAATTCGTAAAGCACATCGGGCCGAGACGGAGGTTTTTACGGAAGCCTTGAATGACATTTTATTCATTCTTCTGATGTTTTTCCTGATTGTTTCTACGCTTGCTAATCCCAATGTTATCAAGCTTTCACAACCTAAATCTCAGGGAGATACCAAGGCAAAACAAAATGTAGTCGTGTCCATTGATGCCAACTTGCAATTTTATGTAGGTACAACACCTGTTTCAGTCGACTCACTTCGATCTGTGTTAACACCTATTATTCAAAAAGAAAAAACGGATATACCCACTATCGTGATCAATGCAGACAAATCAGTAGATATCGATGCGGTGGTTGCTGTAATGAAGGTAGCCCGCGAGTTAGGTGCTCGAACGGTCTTGTCCGTAGAAAAACAATAGCAAAATTATAGAGAGGATCCACTCTTTTTCGCAAACACCATTCTGTTTTTTCCTTGAAGGTCTTGGGCCACTTCAATTTCTTCAAATTCTTGATTGCTTAATAAATCTGCAACAGCGTTGGCGTATTGGTAATGTGTTTCAAAGGCCAAGTATCCTCCTCTTGTCAAATGAAACTTAGAGAACGCAATGATTGCTTCATAAAACTCCAACGGATTTTGTTCTGATGTAAACAAGGCCGTATGCGGTTCAAAATCCATTACGGTTTTTCCCATCGAATCTTTATCGGAAGGTGGAATATAGGGTGGATTGCTAACGATGAAGTTAAAACAAGGAAGTTCGTTTACTTGCGCCTCCTCCAAAATGTTTTTCTGTATGAATTGAATCGAAACTTGATTATTTATTGCATTGCTCTTTGCAAGGTTTAATGTTTCATTGCTACAGTCTAAGGCTATCACCTCCGCATCTGGTATTCTTTTTTTTAGACATATGGCTATGCAACCACTTCCAGTTCCGATATCAAGAATCCGAAAAGTTGCTTGCGTATTTCGTTTTTCTTTTTGGATGAGATCGATTGATTTAACCACCAGTTCTTCGGTTTCGGGTCGGGGTATCAAAACCCGCTCGTCTACTTGGAAACTGAGGTTGCAAAACTCCGTTTTTCCTATTACGTATTGAACAGGACGACCATGCAGAAGTTCTTCTTTCATTTGAAAAAACTTTTCCTTCTCGTTTTCGTTCAAGATTTGGTTATTCGCAATGAGGCGTCTTGATTTGGAAAGTCCAGTTATGGATTCTATTATCCAGTCAGCAATTGTATTTGCTTCTCTGGGTTCATAGAGATGCGTTAATTCGTTTCGCAGGGACTGATAGGCCTCGGTAAACTGCATGAACCAAATGTAAATCAATTAATTTTGGGTTCGTTTGGGATGGGGGTTTACCTCGACTGAAATTTGTAAAAAATCATTTTAATCAATCGTATTGACTGACCAAGTCATTTCATACATGCAACGAGCGTTAACATTGGCTGAGCATGGAGCAGGAAAGGTTTCTCCAAATCCCATGGTAGGGGCTGTTTTGGTTCATGAAGGAAGAATCATTGGTGAGGGTTTTCATGAAAAATCCGGGTTGGCTCATGCCGAAGTAAACTGTTTTAATTCTGTTGTAGAAGCAGATAAGGAGCTTATACCAGCATCAGTCTTGTATGTAACCTTGGAGCCATGTTCTCATTTTGGTAAAACGCCTCCCTGTGTTGATCGAATACTTGCCGAAGGGGTTAAAAAAGTGGTTGTTGCGATACAAGATCCTTTTGTACAGGTGTCTGGCAAAGGGATTAAAAAATTGAGGGATGCAGGAGTTGAGGTTGTTGAGGGGGTGTTGAGTGAAGCCGCAACTTTTATAAATAGAAGATTTTTGAAGTTTTACACTCAAAGGCAACCCTACATTATTTTAAAATGGGCGCAGACGCGAGATGGTTTTCTGGCAACAGGAGATAAGCGCCTGCATATTACTGGTCAGGATTCCAATGTATTGGTTCACAAATGGAGGGCCGAGGAAGATGCCATATTGGTTGGGGCTCAAACAGCTATTGTAGATGATCCCTTGCTCACTGTGCGGTTGGTAAGTGGAAAATCTCCCAAACGATTTATTTTAGCCAATCAAGCGGAGCTTCCATTGAATTTGCGACTCTTACAAGATGAGGTAACAATATTCAATACGGAACGTGAAGAGCGGTATGGCAGTACTCAATATTTGAAATACGATGCAAACAAAGGATTAAATTCTGTTTTAGAACAACTTTATAACATGGGTATTCAAAGCATCTTGGTAGAAGGTGGAGCGAATACAATCCGTCGATTTTTAGATGCAGGTTTATTTGACGAAGTGCGTGTATTAACCAATTTTAAAATGGAAGTAGGTCAGGGTTTACGAGCTCCTGAGCTTCCGTGTGGACTTGAATTGATATCGCAGTCGGTAGATACGCAAGATGAAGTTCGTCAGTATATAAAAAAATAATGTCGACCGAAATTTATCATTACCACACCATTGCTCACGCAACTGAAGCTGAATTCAGCGATAGGGGAAGTCGGTTTATCGCGATCGCAATGCCTGTAGAGTCTATTGAGCAGTTCAAAGAAAATCTATTGTCTGTTAAGGAAAAACATCCCAAGGCATCTCATTACTGTTTTGCTTATCGGATAGGTGCAGATGGAATGACGTTTCGTTCTTCGGATGCAGGAGAACCGTCGGGAACAGCTGGTAGGCCAATATTGGGGCAGATCGATAGCAAGCAAATCACCAATACCATGGTTGTTGTTGCTCGTTATTTTGGAGGTACGTTGTTGGGAATTCCGGGGTTAATACATGCATACAAGATGGCTGCATCAATGGCGCTGCAATTAACTCCTGTTGTTAAGAAATCGATTGAACTTTCTTATGAAATTCAATTTGATTACACGGTAATGAATGATGTGCTTCAGGCATTGAGAAATTTTCAATGCACCATCGTCAATCAGGAAGTTCAACTCTTTTGCTCTTATGAGATTGGGATACCCAAGCAAACCGCAGATGAATGTCTACTTGTATTAAGCAAGATACCGGGTGTGCTTTGCACTAAAATGTAGAAAGAAATTATTTGGCTATGATATCTTCATCCACCAATACTCTTCCGCAGTTTTCACAAACAATAATCTTTTTGTGCTGCTTGATTTCGCTTTGACGTTGAGGTGGAATGGCATTGTAGCAGCCGCCACAAGCATCTCTGAGAACAGGAACAACGGCTAAACCATTGCGGAAATTTTTGCGGATGCGGTCGTAAGAAAGTAGCAATCTTGGATCTACTGCAGCGCGTGCTTTATCAGATTCTGCTCTGCATTGATTCTCTTCTTTTTCAGTCTCGGCAATGATTTTATCCAGCTCTCCTTTTTTCACTTTGAGATTAGCTTCTTTTGCTCCAATGTTCTTTTTGGCAGCATCGAGCACTCTTGCCTTATCGCTAACTTCTTCGTTAGCATCTTTGATATGTCTTTCTGCGAGCTTAAGATCGAGGTTTTGAGTTTCGATTTCTTTTGTAATCGCCTCGTATTCGCGGTTATTTTTTACGTTATCGCTTTGCTTTTCGTATTTTTTGATAAGGTCTTGGGAATGAGCAATGGCTTGCTTTTTTTGTTCAATAAATTCATTGATGCCATTGATTTCCTCTTCAATTCTTGTTTCCCTGGCACGAAGTCCCTGTATTTCGTCTTCCAAATCACGCACTTCGATAGGGAGTTCACCTTTCAGAATTGCAATTTCATCCAGCTTGCTTTCAACTTTTTGAAGTTTGAAAAGAGAGAGCAATTTTTCTTCTACGGAGTATTCTTTAACAGTTGCCATAATGAATCAAAAAAAGTAGTTGACGGGATTGGTATTTATACCGGTTTTTAGGAGGGCGAAGGTAGGGAATTTTTCTTTGATCAGCCTTAAAATCAGGTCAGAAGTGTACTGTTCGCTTTCAAAATGACCCATATCAGTCAATAGCATTTTCCCTATAGGAATGAAAAAGTCGTGATACCCCAGATCTGAGGTTAAAAAAACGTCGCAATTTTTTGCTAATGCACTGTTAATCAGAAATTTACCGGCACCGCCACAGAGTGCAATTTTTTGAATTTTTTTGCCAAGAAGTGGAGAATGGCGTATAACTCCTGTTCCAAATGCTGATTTCACCAGGTTGAGAAAATCTCTCTCGGGTATGCTGTTTTCCAAGACTCCCATTGCACCTGAGCCCAATTCCTTGAATTTGTTTTCAAGTGGGATCAGGTCGAAGGCAGGTGTTTCATAAGGGTGTGATTTGATAAGGGCTTTTAAGAGAGTAGATTCAAGGACTCTGGGGTAAATGACCTCTATTTTGACTTCCTTTTCAAAATGAAGTTGGTTTGGATTGCCTACGAAAGGTTGACTTCCTTCTAGCGGTCTGAATGATCCTTCGCCCTCTGTATTGAAACTGCATTGATCGTATTTTCCAATTGCTCCCGCACCTGCTTCAAACAGGGCTATGCGTACTTTTGCTGCATGGTCAAGAGGCACAAACGTGGTTAGTTTAGCATGACTTTGCTGCATGGGAGAAAGTACTTCTAGGTTTTTGAGTCCCAACCGATGTGCAATTTCTCCATTTACCCCGTGTATTGAATTGTCTAAGTTGGTATGGATGGCATAGACTGCAATATCAGACTGTATGCAGGAGATAATCAATTGAGCGATAGGGTCTTTAGGTATCAAGCGTTTTAACCCTTTGAAAATGGGGGGATGGTGAACGATGATGAGATTGAATTTATTTTTTTTGGCTTCTTCGATTACATCGAGTGTGAGATCAAGCGAAATCAAAGCGCCAGTGCATGTTGAATCGGGGTTGCCGCAGGCCAATCCTGCATTATCGTAATCTTCCTGCCATTGCAAGGGTGCTATTGTTTCTAAAAAGTTAATTATCTGTTGAATGGTTTGCATTTATTTCCCGTTTTGCGAGAATTGAAATTACTTTACTTTCTTAACCCCGGTGCAAGCATGCAAAGAATTTTATTCATTTTCTTTTTCTTGGTTTTTAATAAAATTTTTGCCCAGCGGGTGGAAGAGGATTGGGAAAATTATGTGGTTTCGTTGAATGGTAAACCTGTTTCCGTCAACCTCAATCTAGCTTTTGAGTCTGCCCAAGATTTTCAGAAAACCCATTCATTTGTCATCATCCACAGGGTGAAATTGAGTCGCATTGATCAATCCGGTATGCCCAAAGGGGACGAGGAGGATTTTTTGTTGAACATGGAAGATCGATTGGTGGAGTTTTACAGGGCTCAATGCAAAGCAGAATTTGTGGGAAGGTTTACTCAGCGGGGGATACGTGAGTTTTATTTCTATTCCCCAGATACGGTAGGGTATTCAAAGGCTTCTCAGCGAAGCATGATGCCTTTTCCAGAGCATGAATGGTTGGTGCAGGCAAAAAAAGATTCAGCTTGGGAGAATTACAAAACCGTATTGTATCCTTCTGCGGTTGATCTATTTAGACTTCGGAATAAGAGAAAGATAGAGACATTAATGCCAGGTATAGCAAGAGAACGCAAGCAGGCAGAGGTTGAACATATTTTTCAAGTGCCCAGTTCAGAAGTCCAGCAAAGTCTGATGCAATCTGATGAATTAAGCAGCTTCAAAATCATTGCATTGCAAATGGGGTCTGATGGAAAGAAAAAAGAAAAAGAGCTGGTGGTTTCTAAAGCCGAGTGGATAGATGACGAATGGCTAGAAAAAAGGGTCATTCCGTTGTATCAATTGGCCCTTAAAAAAGGGGGGAAATACCTGGGATGGAATTTGGTATCCAAATAGAACCCTAAACAAGTCCTAAATAATTGATTTTATGCAATATGCAGCTGAAAAAAGCGTTTTTAAATTACGTTTTTTCGCATAAAATTCAGTCGATATTCAACTAACTTTACAAAAGCTAAGCCGGAAAGGCAAAAGCATGATGCCAATATTGAAATTTAACAGATTTGAAAAGCCAATTCGACAAGCCTTTAGGAGTTTGTTTTTTCTGTTTTTAGGCATTGCGCTCAGTCAGCAGTCCAAGGCTCAATTGAAAGCAGCATTTTCATTTGACAAGCCTGCATCGTGCATTTCAGTTGGACAGGCAGGGATCTCTGTGAAATTTAATAACCTGAGTACTGGAGGCGTTTTTACATCAGAGTGGACTTTTGGCACAATTGGAAGGTCAACACAAGCAAATCCAACTTGGACTTTTGACCAGCCTGGAGTATACTACATTAACCTTACCATTAAGAACAATGCTAATGAAACCGATGCTGTTACACAGGTATTGGTTATTTATCCCGCACCACAAATTACTTTCGATGCCGATGTGCGTTCAGGTTGTGCTCCACTAGGTGTAATTTTTCGAGATCTTACTACCATCGGTCAAGTTACAGACCCTACAAATGGTACAATCTATCGAGATAATATAATAAGTAGATTTTGGGATTTTGGTGAAGGAAATACTACTTCAGATAATGCTGCAGTAGTAAACTACATTTATTCAAATCCGGGTACAAAACGAATTCGACTCACGCTAAAAACCGAATCGGGTTGTGAAGCCATTGGACAATCAGCAGCAAATTATATTACCATTTTCAATCGATTGGAAGCCGGCTTTTATCTTGCACCTGCCAATGTTTGTCAGTTCCCATTTGTCGCAAAACCTATCAATTCCAGTCTCAATGCAGAGACCTATCTCTGGACGGCCTCTGGAAATACACCGGTTACTATTTCAAATCCCACGGCAGCAGAACCGGATTTAATTTTCACACAAGCAGGTACCTACCGCATTACGTTGAAGGTTAGCAACTCCAATGGATGTTCTAATGAGTTTCCATTTGACTTCAATGTTCCTGCACCTCAGGTAAAAAGTGATTTCACAGGTCCCTTGGTGGGGTGCAGTCAATCGAATATTTTATTCACTAACGGATCACAGCCTGATGCTTCTTTGAACATTTGGTTTGTGAATGGCAGTGAAGTGTCACGATCAAAAAATTTAAATCAGTATTTCGATCAAGCTGGAAATTACAATGTTCGTTTAGAATCGCAAATTGGTACTTGTTTGATCGTGACTCAAAAAACCGTAACCATCAATCCACTGCCGATTCCAGACTTTGTAGCAGATAAAGTGAGCAATTGTGCTGCTCCTTTTGATGTAACCTTCACCGATAATAGCACAGGATCTGTACTTACGAGAACCTGGAATTTTGGAGATGGTACTACGGTTACTCAAAGTGCTCCGTTTGCATCCAGACTCGTAACACACCGGTACACTACTCTCGGTAGATTCAGCGTTTCGTTGACTACAATCAATTCTTTTGGATGCAGTAAAGAAAAGAGAGTAGATGATATGATTATCCTCTCTCCACCTGCCATATTAAGAACCAATCTCCCAGATAGTGGGTGTGCGCCACTGACTATAAAACCTGACGTACGATTTGTAAATCCGCTTGAAGTACAAAGCTGGTTGTGGAATGTAACCAATGCAAGCGGCACGATTGTATATTCTTCCACATTGGAAGTTCCAGATGCATTCCAATTGAATTCAGCTGGGATTTATAAAGTCAATCTTGATGTTCGTTCACCCTTGGGCTGTATAAGTAAATACAATTGGGATGTTAAAGTGGGAGTTTCTCCAGCTCCATTTGATTTTACTGTATCGCCCGCAGATGCATGTGCCAGTCAATTATTTTCTTTCAATTATGTGGGTCCAGACGCAACCGGGTATAAATGGAAGTTCAATGACGGTGACAGCTCGTTGGAAAAAAACGTTTCCCGACAATTTAAAATGCTGGGAAAATACGATGTATCATTAACGGTATACGGGAACGGCTGTGCCAAAACATTGACTAAGCCGCAGTTTGTAAATGTGCGGGGAGTGATCGCTATATTTAATTCGTTATTGGATTGTTCCAAGCCACTTGAGCGAAATATTCGAGATTTATCAGTTGGTAACATACAAAAATGGGAATGGGATTTTGGTGATGGAACACAAGATGTGTATACTACTGCTAAGCCTAATTTTGTACACACTTATACGCAGTCTGGCTTATATAGCATTACGCTAAAAGTTAGCGGTGACGGATGTACCTATTCAGATACCTTGAAGTTTAGGGTGAGCAATGAAAGTAAGATCGATCTTTTATCTCTTGTTAATCCTATTTGTATTAGCGATACTTTTTTGAACCTAAAAGCAGTAGTGGATGATGTTACAATGATCAAGTCGTTCGACTGGGATTTTGGCTGTGGGTTTACCGGTCAAACGGGCGATACCGCAAAAAAAATTGATATCAGTACATTGTGTAAATACAGCGATAATGCAAAACGAGGATTGTATTCCATGCAAATTCGAATTATTGATACCAACAACTGCGTATATCAATCGCCTGTTAAAGATTTTTTTGTAGGTGGAAGTATTACAGATTACATTCCGCTGACCCCACTTTCAGGTTGTTCAAATTTGCCAGTGAAATTTCAAGATGCAACCAGCGGAGATGGAACATATGATATTTTAGAACGTATTTGGGATTTTGGAGATGGGACCCCACCTGTTAATATAATCGATGGACCTATAGAACATATTTTTGCAAATGCAGGAAGCTTTGATGTTCGATTAACAACCAAGGATAGTAGAGGTTGTATTTCAACTATCCAAAAGGTTGCCGTTAAAACTTCCAATCCTGGAGTCGATTTTTTCACCAACCAGCAATCGAGTTGTTTGGATAGGGCTGTACAATTTGAAGCAACAAATCAGACTTCATTATCATCTTATCAGTGGGATTTGGGTGAAGGACAGGTTTCCTTTATTGCTAGTCCACGAGCATTTTATAAAACAACCGGCAAGAAAACAGTTTCTCTTCGCGTTCGTGATAATTTGGGATGTGAATCCTTTCTGACCAAACAAGAGTATGTATTGGTTGATATGCCAGCCTCATCATTTACGGTTAATAAGGATACGGCTGATTGCCCTCCTTTTACTGCAGTTTTTTCATTTACTGGAAAATATGTTGAACGATTTGAATGGGACTTTGGAGACGGATCAACTTCTTCTCTTCAAGATCCGTCTCGTTTGTATACCTTACCGGGCTCTTATCCAGTAAATTTAAAAGTGATTAGTCCAGGTGGTTGCGAAGCCACCTCTGTTACTCTTCCCATTGTGGTGTTAGGTCCTGTTGGAACAGCTACCTTTAATCCATATGCATGTGAACCCTTTATAGCTGAATTCAGGGTTTCATCTCTCAATGCAGCCCAAGTTAAAATTGATTACGGCAATGGATTGATATCACCAGCATTACCTTACGACACCTTATTTAAATACCAATATGCAGACACGGGCACGTACCGACCTAAAATATTTTTTATCAATGATAGAGGATGTCAGGCATTTGTTCCTGGTACAGGTTCTATTCGTGTTGTAGAAGTTCGACCTAATTTTCGTGTAGATAAAAACTTTTTCTGCGATGAGGGTACAGTTAAGCTAACCGATTTATCGTTGTCCAACGATAGCTTTATTGATTGGATATGGGATTTTGGTGATGGCAATACTGGAGTTGGAAAAACAACTTCACATTTTTACAGTAAGCCAGGTATTTATTCTGTAAAGCTTCGGTCCACAACTCAATTTGGATGTACAGACTCATTGGTAAAACCCCAACTGATTGAAATACAGTCGAGGCCCGACATGGGGATTACTCAATCCCGACAATTGATTTGTGAAGACGATCAAGTTCAATTTAATGCTGTTGAATTGTCTCCAACCAATTCTCCGGTTGCACAATGGTTTTGGGACTTTACCAATGGAAACAGCTCAACGTTGAAATTGCCTCCGATCCAGCAATTCCGAAAAACGGGTATTTATCCTATTCGTCTTTATGCGGCTAATGATAAAGGATGTTGGGATACTGTATTCTTAGATTTGAATGTAAATGCGATACCTAAATTAGAGGCTGGTGCAGATACGTATTTATGCTTAGGTACTGCTATACAATTAAACCCTACTGGGGCAGATAACTATGAATGGTTTGGAAGTTCGCTACTCAGTTGTAGTAATTGTTCTCAGCCTTTTATAAATCCGGATCAGGATGCGATATATTTTGTTCGAGGAACTTCTTCTGCAGGATGTTCCACTGTTGATTCAATCAAAGTCAAAGTTATATCGCCTCAAACATTGATAGCGCCTTTGGATACCTTTGTCTGTTTTGGAGGATCCGTAAAGCTACAAGCCAGTGGAACAGATTCCTATCGTTGGAGTCCTGCGTTGGGATTAAATAAATTAGATATTCCTGATCCCGTTGCCAAACCGGATCAAACTACTGTGTATACGGTTACAGGAAGAGATGCTTTCAATTGTTTTAGTTCATCTCGAAAAGTCAATGTGCGCGTAATTCCCAATCCAATTGTAGATGCAGGTGCTGATACTACTGTAAAGGCAGGTTATCCAGTAAGGCTAGAACCAACCTACTCAGCAGATGTTACCCGCATTCAATGGGTGCCTGCTCAATTTTTAAATTGTGCGGACTGTAGGAATCCGGTTGCCACCCTATCGTATTCTACAACGTATACCGTATTCGTTTATACAAAGGAAGGTTGCGTTTCCAAAGATGTAGTGAATGTCTTAGCTACATGTACCAAAGAAAATATTTTTATACCCAATACATTTTCACCTAATGGCGATGGATACAATGAAATATTCTACCCTCGAAGTAGAGGAGTTGAACGAATCAAATCCATGAAAATTTTCAGCCGGTGGGGTCAATTGGTTTACGTAAAAGATAATTTTTTAGCCAACGATCAACTTTCGGGTTGGGATGGTAAAAGAATAGGAGCTTACGTAACCCCTGATGTATATGTATACATGATTGATTTGCTTTGTGAAAATGGAACTATAATTACCATCAAAGGAGATGTGACCTTGGTGAAGTGAAAAAAAATATCAATCATATCAGTTTTCGCATCGTTATAACTTTTGTTTTTGCAATTCAGCTTGGCGTTGCATCGGCACAGGATCTTCACTTTTCACAATTTTATGAAGCGCCGCTTCTTCGCAATCCCGCATTGGCTGGAATTTACGAAGGGGATGTTCGTATTCAAGGTGTTTACAGAACCCAATGGGGAAGCATAACCTATCCTTTTCAAACGGG
>JAULVY010000131.1:0-11754 GCA_032110825.1 Chitinophagaceae bacterium
TTAAATGACCATTCCCAACCCCATACCGTATTACAGGAGTAAATGAAATTCTCTTTTCGTTGTTTAAAGATTTTCGAAATGTTCCAGATGCTTGAAGGGAAAGACCCTCAACGGTATTGTAACTAATGGATTTTAAAAGTGGGTCATAGGAAAAACTTAATCTCTTGCTTCGCCGGGAAATCGTTTGACCGTTCACCATTAATCCAAACCATGTTATTTTATTTTGAATGCGGTCTAATGAGTCTAAGTAACTCATGCTTTCACGCAACTTCTCTAATGAGTCTTTTTTTGCATAATCTATCTTTTCTTCTGGCAACAAAGCAATTGTTCGAATCGAATCCCAATAGGTACGTGGCCGCTTATTAGACTCTGGGCGGTACCGTATCAAGGTATTCCCAAATATTTTCTTATCCGCCTTGTCAAAAAATTCATAATTACTGTACGTAGAAGAAAAATATCCCGCAGCATCAAAACCAAAGATTTTTATATCCAGATAAATCGTTTGACTGGTCAATAACCAATAACCCGGGTTGATCAATCTATTTTGTTGTTGAATTCGCACCTCGTGAGCAAGCTCCAACTGCGCAGTTTTATCTACTTTCAAATCAACAGAATGAATCTCCCAACTGTTTTCAACAATTTGGATGTATCCATTGAACAAAGGCTCCCATTTCCGTTTGGGGATTACTTGAATTCGGTTGATGATGGTATTCGATTCTATGAATGACCCTAAAAATGTATAGGTATAGAACGATAGGGCCCCATCCGATATGGGAGAAACAAAGCCACGTGGGTTAAACGACTTGGGCAACGATACCGAATTTTCATAAAACGAGATTAAAAAGGGACTTGCTAGTCCCAGTCCATTCGTCTGACCGCTAACCTGAGTTGAAATCACGTCGATCCGGGTGTCATTGGGTTGTTTAAAATTGATTTTTGAAACACTCTCAGATAGAAAAATTATTTTTTGCTTGGATGTATCTCCATCTTCAAAATCAACAACCTGACCCATGAACGTTTTCGGATAATTGAGCGTTCGAATAAGTCCTTTCAGGTAGTTGTCGCACGCGTATGCTGCAACCCGAGTTCGATTGGCTTCTCTGTTGGCAATCGCATATCGTATGATTTCGTAAGCAGGGTCTTCGCCTCCAGGCTTGACTATAATTTCATTCAATGTCAACTCCGTTGGCCGCATAACTATTTTTAAAAATAATTCAGTTTGCGAAAGAACAGTATCGACAGTTTGTGTCTGATATCCTACATGCCGAAACTCTATCTGTTGTCTTCCAAACGGAATGGTAAAATCAAAATTTCCGTTTGAATTGGCTATGGATATGGTTTTATTTACACCAACTGAAATTGAAACAAAACCGATTGGTTTTTCTGAGGTATCTACAATTAGCCCCTTTACCCTGACCTGTGAAAGAATGGTTTTGGGAATATGAAAAATGAAAAATAAAAAAACCAATAGCTTAATCCCATTCATCCTCAACACACTCCTATTGCTTTTTAAAAACCCATGACAATGAAGAACCTGTTAGTGAAGAAATACCAGATACCAGACCCCCAAGAACTGCGGTTAAAATAATCATGAGATAAGTAGAATCTTTTTTAAGTATAAGCATAGACATTTTACGAGCCAAAATATGTTCGTTTGCGCTGCTCATGAAATAGGACATTCCTCCCCATACAAGTGCAACGGCTAAAAAACCTGATAAAAAAGATAAAAATCGATTCTGTTGAATAAAAAATCCGGTTAATACCCCTGCCAGAGCAATTGACCACCAGGGAAGAAATAGTCCGAATCCATATCCAAGCAATCCAGTAACAAGAACAGCAATACTAAATTTCATTTGTAGTTATTTTAATGAAAGCTCATTTTCCATTTAAATTTTTTATTCTCTATATCTTCTTTCTGCATCGATACCAATTTAAAATATTCTCCACGCGTCCATGGGTCGATATAATCGTCATAAAACCGACTACCCGGATTTCCGCTCTGTCCACCCGGATAAACCCCATACGCTTCAATTGGATCAGTCATGTGAATGATCATTCTCCAACTGGGACCATGATCGTGTTGAACAGCATTTACAATGCCATGCCCACCTCCATTCATCAAACCGGTTCTTGCAAATGGTAAGGCATTATCACGCAATAAATGATAAACAGTGGTATTTTTAAAACTTGCCCATTCCAGCTTGTTTGCCTTTTTAAGCTCGCTGAGCTTGATAGAAGCTTTTTGAATGGCAGATGTTACTTGAGTATAAAGATCCTCCACTTGTGGAGTATTTCGATTGTCGATGAATTTAAACGAACTGTCTCTCATGAGATTTTCCAACAAAACAAATTTCTCTGGCTTGGGCAGAGGGAGTTCAGATTGTTGTAAATCATCGTTAAAAACAGTTGTGTAGAGAGAGTCCCACCATGCATTAAAACAAGTAGGTCCTTTTTCATTTGGATTGTTGTATAAATTCCAGTCTTCAACAATTTTCAGCCATTCACGTTCATCTTCATTCAGTTGGTTTTTATTGACATATTTTAGCAAAAGAGGGCGAGCCAATTCTGCAAAGACATTGTAGTTGTTGTTTTGTAGTTTTTTCATATCCTCAACCGTAATGCCCATAGATTGATCAAGTATACGATTGATAGTGATAGCCCGATACACTTCGTAACTTCCAGGAATAAAGTACGGATAAGTTGAATCAGCGGCTCGCTGATTGGCGCTGCTTAAGTACCCTTGATTAGGATTAAATGCATGCGGGTTGTGTTCCATGGGAATATACCCTTTCCACATATAACTGCTATCTGTTCCAGGCATAACAAATAAGCCTTGATCTTTCCATCGAAGTGGAAATGCAGCTTGTTGCCAAAGTGCAATATCTCCTGTTTTTGATGCAAAAATCATGTTTTGTCCAGGTACATTAAAAAATTGTATTGCTTTCAAATAATCTTCGTGGTTTTTAGCTCTATTAAGCAGTAGCCACATCTTTAAAATATTGGATGTATCATGAGCTACCCAACGAAGTGCATACGCTTTTTCATTGCTTAAGTTGGTACCAAAACTCTGATCATACGTAACGGGGCCAAATACCGTATATGCTACGGTATCTTTATATACAGGATTTCCTTTAACCTGAATTTGTTCAATTCGAGTAGAGGTTGGTTTCCATTCTCCATTAAAAAGATATTCTGATTTATTCTTGTCTCTAAACTGAATTTCATAATAGTCTTTTACATCCCTACCGGCATTGGTGAATCCAAATGCTATGCTATCATTAAAGCCAATTACAACACCTGGCAACCCAGGAAAAGAAACTCCATAGGAATTGTATTGAGGTGTATGAATTTGTATTTCATACCAGATGGAAGGAAGCGTAAGGTTCAAATGGGGATCATTGGCTAAGATGGGCTTGCCCGACTGAGTTCGAGAACCAGAAACAACCCAGTTATTACTTCCATTAGATGGATTGGGTTTAAAATCTTGAGCAAAATAGATGCTGTCTTTACGTTTAAAATATAAAGAGTCTGCCGAAGCAGGTATCGGTAAATCGATCGCTGGTTTTTCGTAAACGGTTCCTTTTGGAATTACCGGGTAAAGAGAATCAGGTAAATCAGCGTATAAAATCCTGAAATCTTGTTCTCCTAAAACAGTCCAGGCATTGGTAAATTCAAAATCAGTATCGTAGCCTGCCAAGGTATTTGTCATTTGCTTGGTAAACAATGCAGATTTTAAGTTCGTCCACAATTCGGGCTCATAGCCCAAAATTTTGTATTCAATGGGAAGTTCACTTTTTTTCAATTGTTTGATGTATGCGTTAACGCCCTCAGTATATGCATTCAATGCATCCAGGGTTTGGGAATCTTTTTCCATGGCATGGAGGGCATTTTCAGCCGCAAATACCATCCCTATACGTCGTTGATTTCGATCAAATTTCAATGCCTTATCACCTACAATTTCGCTTATGCGACCGGAAGCAGCATGTGTTTGAAATTCCATTTGCCAAAGACGGAACTTTGCATGCAAATATCCTTGAACGTAGTACGCATCTTTTTCATCTTGAGAAAATACGTGAGGCACCAATCGTTCATCAAAGTATACCTCAACAGCATTATTCAATCCTTCTAAATCAATATCGTCATTAAAACTGGCATTCGCAGGTTCGGCATTTTGCCAAAATCCTTCTTGTGGACTCAGCAAGGCACCAAGTGAAATGGGCAAAAACTTTCTGCTCTCCAATGTATATACCAATCCGATATTCAGAATAAGAGAAATAACCAGTATCGCGTATTTCATAAGAAATAAATGAGTGATAAAGTTACAGATTCAATTGACGCAATAAGCATCTGATCTTAGAATAGATTTTTTAAAAAAGCATAGTCAAGAGGTTCCAAAATTGTCATTTCAAGAGAAATGTTCAATTTCCCTCAAAAAATCAGCGTGAGGAATGCGTTGCTGTAAATCCATTGCCAAAGAGTTGAACTTCATTTTAAATTTGTTGTGCTCCTCTGATTCTGGATGCATGGCACGATGAGACATCGCGTTATTCAAAAGTTCTATTTCCTTGATTAATTCCTTTGAACGACCATTGATGCATGCATCTCTAAATTTTTGCCAAACATATTTGGTGGCTAAGTAGTTGGGGTGTACCATATCTTCCGCATAAAATCGATAATCCCGCAGATCATCTATGATCAATTCGTACGAAGGAAAATAAGATACAGAAGAAAAGGATTGGGTGATCAAATCCGTTGCATGTATCAAAGATGCTTTGCTTCGGTTGTTTTCAACAAAACCATCCCGAAGGTGTCTAACCGGACTAACCGTCAATATGATTTTCAGTGCAGGATTATATTTTTCCAGTTCAAATTTAAATAATGCAAAAAGGTCTTTGATTTGTTCTGGAGCAAGCATCTTTTTGTTGAAATGAGTTGCTGGAACCTTGTGGCAGTTGGCTACTGGTCTGTGATTCTTCAGAGAATAAACAAAAGCAGATCCCATAGTCAGGATAAGCCAATTGGCGGATTTGAGAAAATCATGACCGTTAGAAATTTGTTCATTCAAATTTTGCAATGCTAGCTTTTTATCTGAATGGCTTAATGAAGAATGGAAATCCCAATGATGCCATAACCCGTGTTCACAGAAGAGTTCTTCTTCCAAAACAGGCGTATTGTTTAGATACAATTTGAGTGCATGAAATATGCTTTGCGGATTGAATAGAACTCCATTGGGATTTTGAAGTGCCGAGAACTTCAATCCATGCAATCGTTCAAACATATGATCCGTAAAACAAGAACCGACCAACATGATTTTATCCGTTATGTCGATTTTGACATCTAATGCTGGTGGGTCAAATTCAAGACGAAAGTCCATTTACTAGTCAATTTAGATCATCCGTTGTTTACAAGCTTCAAATAAGATAATTCCGGTAGCTACGCCTACATTCAGGGAATCAAAATCACCTAGCATAGGAATAGTGAGCTTAACGTCGGAACTTTTAATTAGATAAGATTGAATGCCTTTATCCTCGCTGCCCATGATAATACATACGGGTTGTTTGAAATCAGCTTCGTTTACCTTTACATCCGCTTTCATGGTTGATGAAAAGACTTGAATTCCATTGAGGTGCAATGTGTCTACTGCTTTAAGCAATGAGGATACTCGAGTAATCATGATTTTTTGAAGGGCTCCAGCGGAGGACTTAAGTGCTTCTTCATTAATGGCTCCTATTCCTTTATCGGGTAAGATAAGCAATTGGGCTCCGCAACAAAGTGCAGTTCTTGCAATGGCTCCTATGTTACGCACATCGGTAATCCCATCCAGCATTACAAAAAGGGGGGTTAACCCTTGAGATACAACATAATCAATTGCATCTTGTAATTCTTCATAATGCACTAGGCTATTGATAGCAATTACTCCCTGATGATTGGAACGAGAAAGGCTGTTTAGTTTTTCAATAGGTACCGTATTGATTGGAATTTGGAGCTTCTGAGCTTGCATGCGAATGGCATCAATGGCTTCTCCACTGATGTTTTTTTGAATAAAAATTCTTTCCAACTCTATGCCATCGTTTAGTGCTTCTAAAACGGGTTGTCTTCCGATAATATTGGTTGATTTTCCTTTCATTTTCTTTCGGTTCGTATGATTTGATATCTTAAAATGCCAGCTACAGACATGGAGTCGGTAATTTCGGAATTCAATACCATTTGATAAGCGGTTGCAAAATGAACTTTTAAAATTTCAATTTCTTCTGTTTCTTCTGGTTCCGGAGTGCCCAGCTCAAGATCTGTGGCAAGATAAATTTCAGCGTATTCATCTGTAACAGAATTTGACAAATGCATTTCTAAAATCTTTTCCCAGTGTTTAGCTGTAATTCCTGTTTCTTCCTTGAGTTCTCTTTTTGCAGCCTCTAATGGGTTTTCATCCAGCTTGCCTCCCCCCTCTGGTATTTCAATACTAGTCTCTCCTAAAACATAACGATACTGTTTAACCAGGTAAATGGTTTCGTCTTGGTCAATGGCTAGAATTCCGATGGCTTTATTTTTAAAATGGACTTTCCCATACATACCTTTATTCCCTGATGGATTGATTACGTCATGCTGCTCAACACGTATCCAAGCATTATCATAAACTGGCGTTGTGTGTAACGTTTTCCAGTTGTTCAAATCGTCACTCATGGGGTAAAAATAAATAAACCCTCCAAAGGAGGGTTTAAAAACTTAGTAGTGAAGCTTATTTTATTCCAAAGGCTGTTTTAACCTTAGATACATAATCCAGTTTTTCCCAAGTAAAGAGCTCAACTTCAAGTGTTATTTTACCTCCTCCGGGCACATCAAAAGTCTTTTTCTTGATTTCATTTTTCCTGCCCATATGTCCGTATGCTGCAGTTTCTTGATAGATGGGGTTGCGAAGTTTCAAACGTGTTTCAATTGCGTAGGGTCTCATATCAAACAAATCTTCAACTTTCTTTGCAATTTGTCCATCGGTTAGTTTAACATGAGCAGTACCATACGTATCAACAAAAATACCCATGGGCTTAGCAACACCAATAGCATAGGACACCTGAACCAGTATTTCATCGGCTACTCCAGCTGCAACCATGTTTTTAGCAATATGTCTTGCCGCATACGCTGCACTGCGATCAACTTTTGAGGGGTCTTTACCACTGAATGCACCACCACCGTGGGCACCTTTTCCACCATAGGTGTCTACAATGATTTTTCGGCCTGTAAGTCCTGTGTCACCGTGTGGACCTCCAATAACAAATTTCCCAGTTGGGTTGACGTGGTAATTAATCTTTTTATTGAATAATTTTTGAACATCTTTTTTGCACTTGGCCATTACTCTTGGAATAACAATATTGATTACATCTTTTTTGATGGTATCCAACATTTGCTTGTCGTTTTTAGCAAATTCATCGTGCTGTGTTGAAACCACAATAGCATCAATACGCAAAGGCTTGTCGTTGTCGTCGTATTCTATAGTAACCTGACTTTTAGCATCCGGACGCAGGTATGGCATTTTGCTATTTTTCTCTCTACGAATAGCAGCCAATTCAATCAGAATCTTATGTGCCAAGTCCAATGGAAGAGGCATAAAATTCTCGGTTTCATTTGTAGCATAACCAAACATCATTCCCTGATCGCCAGCACCTTGATCCTCTTTTTTCTTTCGCTCTACACCTCTGTTGATGTCTGCTGACTGTTCATGAATAGCAGAAAGGATACCACATGAATTGGCTTCAAACATGTATTCACTCTTGGTGTACCCAATTTTAGAAATAACATCACGTGCAATTTTTTGTACATCTAGCGTACACGAAGATTTTACTTCCCCGGCTAAAACAACTTGACCTGTTGTAACTAAAGTTTCACAAGCAACTTTTGCCATGGGATCAAATGCTAAAAAATGATCAATCAAGGCGTCAGAAATCTGGTCAGCAACTTTGTCGGGGTGCCCCTCTGAAACACTCTCCGATGTAAAAAGGTATGGCATGGTATTCTCTGATTTTTGCGCAAATATATGCTTAAAATCAAAGCTTAGAATAGATGATCCGGAATTTCAATCTTTTGGTAGGATGGCTTCCACCACCCAAAACAACGTTGCCTCGAGCTAGGTTATTTAAGGCAAATGAGATGAATAAGTCCTCGTACCGAACATTAAATGGCGCAAACAACCGGATAGGGTAATTGGGATTGTTTCTGGTTACAATACCTTGTAAATAACGAGTAACATTAAATGTGTATGCAGAAACGATATTGCTGTTTATATCTCGAATCAAATTACGTTCTCCACCAAAAATGAAAGCCTCTAGTCTTCCATTAATAAAAGCATCATTTAAAAACGGTATGAACTTGCGTTCACCTTCATCATATGCTTCGGCATAAAGGTATTGTGGGGTAGGAAAAAGATTGATTCTTCTGCCCGGAGTAATGACTTCCTCCATGGATAGCATGGCCAAATGGATCATTACATTTCCTTTTTTCTGCTTAAAATCATCAATCCCGGGTATGCGTAATGTTGTATACGTTCCGGGTTGAGTCTGTAAATAAATTAAGCTATCCCCTCTAGGTCTTCCACCCAAGAAGTTAATGGCTTCACTGCCTGCATAGTCGCGCTTGATATAGTTGACTGCTCCTCCTGGAATTCCATTGAAGGTTACAAACTCCTTGAATGTTGTATCCTGTTTTCCATCCTTGCTATACCGGTAATACAACCGAAGATGAGTAGCCGTATCGCTCATAGCAAAACTCATGAGCGCATTTGAAGTGGAATTTTGCTGCGGAACCAGAGCAAAACCTTTCAAGAACTCTCTAAAAAGGGTATCTGTTTTGTAGGGCGACCTGCCCGTGGTATCAAAGGAAAGAAGGCTTCTTGCAAAACTTGTATTCAATTTAATACGAAGTTGATTCTTGAGGGCTTGTCGAAACACATAAAGAGAATCATCCAATATTGAAGGAGCAAATGTTTTTGAGCCCAAACTTTCTCCAATCGCGATGGATGTGTTGGTATTGTATGCAGAGTCTGCAGCAAGTTTTTCAGTAACCCTAAAAACGTTGATGGTTTGAAGCGCATTGGTGTCTCCAAATGTATTCGTCCAACGTAAACAAAGTACGGCAGAATCCAGGTAAAGACTATCCGAAACATTTTCAAAATAAAAAGGATAAAACTGAGGCTTCAATTCAAAAAAAATGGATCCTGTAGTATTTCCAAATTGTGGATCGCCAGAAACATGGCCTAGAATAAACTGCCCTTGATTCAAATTCGCATCTCTACCAATTTTAGGCAAGAGGGAATCTGGCATCGTAAAATTAGAAGAAATAACTTCCAAGGTAGTATCAAACGTATTGATATTGTCGACTGCGGGCAATAGATCAGCACCAATATCTGTTCCTTTAATTTTTGTACAACTGGTGTACAAGCACAATGAAAACACGAAAACCAGAAAGATCAGCGGGAATCGGAATCTCACAGAATTATTTTTTTTACCTGGGAATCAATTACTTGTTCGCAAGGTCGCTATACAATTGTAAATACTCTGTTAAATCAGCATCAGCTTGGTAAGGAATGACCTTTTTGCCTTTGACTTTGGAAAAAGATTCCACCAATTTTTTGTCGACTGCTCCGTCACCAAAAGAAATGGCATCTGCATAAGTGGCGCCTCCTTTGTACATGGCCAAATTGTTTGATTCTTTGAACGGCTCCAATTCTTTTTCTTTGATGGAAGGATGAATCGAGCTCAATTTGGAAAAATTTGATCCAAGTTTTTCTTTAAAGGTATTTTGACCAAGCGTAAAAAGTATTTTGCTGTTGCTGAATACAGGCTCTTTTTTATAAGCTGTTTTCAAAAACATCGGTATCAGTCCGGTCATCCATCCACTGCAATGGATGATGTCTGGAGGCCAACCAAATTTTTTAACTGTTTCCAAAGCGCCTTTGCAAAAGAAAATGGATCGAACTCCATTATCATCATACCATTTGTCTTGCTCATCATTAAAAACAAACTTGCGCTTAAACATGTCTTCGTTATCAAGAAAATAAACTTGAAGACGGGCGTTAGGCAATGAAGCTACTTTGATCTGAAGTGGATAATCTTCGTTATCAATAGAAATGTTGATTCCAGAGAGTCGAACAACTTCGTGTAAGCGGTGTCTTCTTTCGTTGATCATGCCAAACCTAGGCATAATGCATCTCACTTCGTACCCACTATCGTTTGCTTTTATGGCCAACTTATTTACTACTTCTGAGAATTCAGTGAGCTCCAGGTAGGGAGACATCTCATTGGCAATAAATAAGATTCTTTTTTTGCTTACCATGAAATTGGCTTGTGTAAAGATGATTGTTTTGCAAATTTACAAAAATTAATTTGAAGTGCCCTCTAATGCTCGATTTGGCTAACTTTACCCCTTAAAGGCCTTCACATGGTTTTAAAAGGCATAAAATCCATCATCCAGTTTACACTTTTTCTATCCTTGGGTATTTTTTTACTCTGGTATACCACCCGTTCATTCACCCCAGAAGAAATTAAAAAAGTTAAAACGCTTGCCCTGGGAGCCAATTGGTTACTGGTAATCCCCTGTATTGGCGCATTAGTAATTAGTCACTTTATTCGAGCTCTTCGATGGAAAATGCTGATTGAACCTTTGGGAAAAAATCCCTCCAATACCAATACGTTTTTGGCAGTGCTTGTAGGATTCTTTCTTAATCTGTTATTTCCTCGTTTGGGCGAAATTATGAAATGCAGTCTTTTAGGTAAATACGAGAAAATACCTGTAGATCAATTGATTGGAACTATGGTTACAGAAAGAGTCATTGATGTTATGTGCTTGCTTCTCGTAATTACATTGACTATTCTTTTTCAATTGAAGAAAGTTGGGGCCTTTGCAGGGGAATTGACTGAAAAATTCTCAGATCAGCTGTATCAAAACAGCAACAATCTCTTTTTCTTTCTTGTTTTCTTTGCTTCTTTCTTGGCTGTGGCTTTCTTTTTATTTCGCAAATTTAAAAACAACCAGTTAGCTCAAAAGCTTAAAAATATGTTGAGGGGTGTTTTAGCAGGAGCTCTCAGCATTCGAAAAATAAAAAATATACCGTCGTTTCTTGCCTATACCCTATCCATTTGGTTCCTCTATTTGTTAAGTATTCGTTTAGGCTTTTATGCCCTTGGGGGATTGGATAATTTAGGATGGCCAGAATCACTCACATTGCTAACCTTTGGAAGTTTTGCCATGATTGCCACACAAGGTGGTATAGGCGCCTATCAGTTGGCAATTCAAAAAACATTATTACTCTACAGTATTCCGGAAGTATTGGGCTTAGCATTTGGATGGCTGCTTTGGTTAACACAGACTCTTATGTTGCTTATTACTGGTCCAATTGCGCTTTTCTTACTTTATTTTTTAAACACCCGTACTCAGAAGCCAAAGGCTTAAAGTTTCATCAAAAATCATTGGGCTATTGGCATTCTTGGGTACAATCCATTAAATTGCCATTTCAAATTTACTGTATGAAGAATACAATTGTTCTATTGCTGGTTGTGCTTGTATTGAATCAAGTTGTTTTTGCCCAATTATCAACAACAACCTATTCAAAAGGCTGGCATTTGGAAGATAAATCCGAATCCGGGATCTATGGAATAAGTCTTGAACGTGCTTTTAACGAACTTTTGAAAGACAAAACACCCAAAAAGAAAATAGTTGTTGCAGTAATTGATTCAGGAGTAGATACACTGCATGAAGATTTAAAACCGGTTC
>JAULVY010000132.1:0-4578 GCA_032110825.1 Chitinophagaceae bacterium
TGCCAACTGCACCACAAGCTCTCTTGAAAGCACTTTGATTGACTCTCTTAACTGCATAGAAACCCTTCGGACCTAAAACTGCAATTATTTCACTTCCAGCTTTTAATGCTTTAACTGAATTTGCAGCATAACCCGCAAATGGAATAGCAGAAGCAAAACTTAAAAAAGCATTTGTCCTATCACCCTCAAGAATATATGTGTAACCATTTATGACATCAAAAACCTCACCCCCAAATGGAATTAACCCCAACCCATCTAAACTCAAATGAATGATGTCTTTAAAAGTTTCATAGATAATCTTTGACTCCGTTTTTTGAATATTAAGAGAGAGTTTTGAGTTTTCATGCTTTAATATTGCATATTTCAGAGTAAGATATCGCATCAGCGCTTCTGTTATCGGATCACTTATTGAAAGCGATTGATTGTTGATTTCGTTAAATGTGCGTACAATTTCAGTATTAGAAAAAGTGTTACCCTCCATCAAAAAGTTTAAGAGCAGATTACCGAGTTTCGGTAGATTATCTTTATCATCAACCTCTTCATTTATAATTTCAAAAAGTTCGCCAACTAAATGAGGATTTTGATGTAAAAACTGAACTTGTGTTCTACTAAGATTTAATTGCTGTGATACAAAAGGAATGCGATCTATGTTAGGGGGAATTGTACTTGAAGAATTTTTGAATCGCCACCCAGGTCTCAAGCCATCATCATTAGAAGGTGGTGCACCATCATTGCTTCCTCCCCCACCCTGGTTATTCCCAAAACCAGACCCGGGTGAAGGCAAAAAGCCACCCCCACTGCCCCCAAAATAATCGCAAATAAAAATCTCTTCTTCTTTCAAACACTTATCACATAAATCACATCCACCACCAGGAGCACAAATATCTGGTGGTGGATTTGTACACTTCTTAAAAATAATATAAGTTTTCGCACATGAGAAAACCCATGATGACAAATTGTTTGAACTATCAATCTTTCTAAAACTAACAGATATCGCCTTATTGCTATTTATATTAAACAAAGTACTATCATGTATATCAAATTTTTCATGTCCGTGTACCTGCCTGTCGAACAACATAAAAAATAACGCTATCTGCTCAGCATTCGATCCTCTGGCAGGTGTTCCAAATTTCGTATACTGCCAGTCGCATATATAACTGATAGAGGTATCTCCTTTATCTGTTTTGATAAACATTGCAGCATTGACATAATTCTGTGTATCGCGTACAAAAGGAATGATGTAATTGGTTGCTGAATCCTGACCTCCGCTACTAATCGTAGAATTTGTAGCAACCCTACCACTACTATTACTCAAAAATGAATACTTGACTAATTTATCCCAACGCGGAAACCCAATTCGCTCAACGGTCTTATTAACAAAACCCTTCTTCGCATTTAATCTGTTGAGATAATCAATTAACTGTTTTTCTTCAGTAGAATTAGTCCTGTGCTCATTAAAAAAACGCTCAGCAACAATTTCCTGTGTAATACTTTCGCCTGCATATTCCTTGCGGCATGAAAATAGAAATACAACAAAAAACAAAGTTAACCAGACATTATAACTGAAATGCCTTTTCAACATTCGTAGCCTAGCGAAGTGGAGTGGAGTGGAGTGGAGTGGAGTGGAGTGGAGTTCATAAAAAAGTATTTATATATTAAATTTACTCCATTTAAACCATTTATCCAAAATTAATTTCCTCCCTCGCATAGTCTTCCTTACCGCTTGCGCGTAAGGAGTCTATGCGTTGCAATAAAAGATGTATAATTCAAATTTATATCCTTTTTATTTTTAAAAAAAGAGCACTACTCCGAGCCACAAAGTCTCCGCCAAAGGCGGAAGACTATGCGGAAAAGGGAAATTGTCTCGACATCCACATAGCACTTAATGCATACATGAATTTATTTTAAATAATCTGTATGATATTTTGAAAAAATGACGAATCTACTATTTGCAATACTATCCAGCCATCTGCTTTGATATCGATCTAACGCGTATTTAAAAACTTGCTTGCCAACTGCACCTTCAGCACGTGTTAGAACTGATTGAATGGAATCTAAAACCATTTTTTCATTATCCTGGAATGTAATGCTATCTATCAATTTGAGATCATCTGGACTTATCATGGGCTCGGCAAAATTGCTCCGATCAATACTAGTAGCTTGTAAATATCCCTTATCTGAATTAAACCCTTTTTTCAATAATTCTTCAAAATAAACAAGCTTAAACTCTTTAGTATAGAGCGTTTTAATCGATGTATAACTTTCTGATTTATTTGTATTTTGCTTACACCCAAATAAAAAAGTCAATATTGTTATCCCTATGTATCTCATATGAAAATATTTTATTGAGGAAATCTCAAAATATAAACATCACTAGCTGCACCAAAATAATTTCCTTTCTCCCATGGTCTTCTTTCGCCCATACGGCAAGAAAGTCTATGCGTTGCAGTAACAGATGTATAATTCAAATTTATATCCTTTTTATTTTTAAAAAAAGAGCACTACTCCTAGCCGAAAAGTCTCCGCCAAAGGCGGAAGACAATGCGGAAAAACAACTATGAAACAACAGATATGTTGCTTCTTTCACTTCTGTAGTTTACTGAGGAGCATTGAGTCAAGTCATACAAAAAGAGCCGGTAATACCGGCTCTCGTAATCAACTATTTTCACCCAACCATTTAATCTTTCGACTTCAGGTTGGGATGCGGTGCAGGAACCGTATTGGGTCCTTCTTCTGTAGTACCCTGCAGGTCAACCATCGCAGCATCACCATCCTGTGCATATACAAACAACAACCTGCTTTCAGAAATACCTTGCTGCTCTACCAGGAATTTCACCACCGCATTCACGCGCTCCCAACTGAGCTGCTGGGAAGACTTGCTCGCAGAACCATAACCAATCACCTTGATCTTACAGGCCGGATTGGCTTTGATGGTAACAGCAACCTCTGCCAACAATTGCTGTGCCTCACGGGTCAATCTGGCATTACCACGGAAAGGCAATGACAATAGATTACCAAGCGTGCACTCGGTCTTCACCACTGGCTCAGGTGCTTTATTTGTCATCAAAATTTTCAATTCCTTGCAGCAAGCCGGTTCAGGACAATTGCCCACTCCATCTGCATTTACCGGGAAACACTGCTGTAGAGTCAACAATTCCTTGTCTTTATAATCCGGTACACCATCCCCATCGGTATCTTTCGATACACCATGGGAATCTACCGGTGCTCCGAGGGGTGTATTTGGCTCCAAATCAAACTGATCGCTCACCCCATCCTTATCTGCATCATTCAACACCGGTTTAGACATCTTCATGTGCCTTGGTTCATTCAGCTCCCTGTAAACATAATTGTTCGGATTCAACCAATACAAGGGCTGTACTTTCTTAGAACGATTGCCCAGACTGATTCGAAAATGAGCTGAAGCAAAATTCATGTAATCATTCCGCCCCGTATGCATGGCATCCATATCGCCATTCAAAGTATTGATGAAACGATTTTCAAATCCTACACTCATCTTCTCATTGAGTTTGTAAGAAAATCCTGCACCAAATGAAAAAGCATGTGTCATGATCATATCACCGGATCCAAGATCACGACGCCTATCACGAATGGGCGCAACCGTTGCAACAGCATTGGCCGCATTCAAAGCAGCGTTGACATCGGACTGGACCTCGGCTTTTTTACCATTGTAATTCAACGTAGAAAAATCAAAAGGCACATTGCCTGCAGAATCAATCGAAATCCTTGTTGTAACGTTGGCTGCAACAAAGGCATACCCCGCAAAAAGATAAATGTCCCATTTGGGATTTCCTCTATAATGACTCAAAGTATTGGTAGAAACAACCACATCTAGTGTTCCAGTATAGCTTTTGTTGACGTAATTCGCCGCAAAAGCACGCCTCGCCCTATTGGCATTCGCAGGAGTGTAAGCAGCATACCGGTCATATCCTGTTATGGCTCTGTATGGAGTTGTGGAAGTTAGAAATCCATCAGTAGGGGCATTGGAACTCAAGATGGGATCAAGACCCGCTGTCTGGGCATAAATGAGACCACCCCGAACTGAAATGATGTTGGACAAAGCCTTCCTGGCATTGATCCCAATTCCATAACCTATTTTAAAATTGGTTACATCTCCGAAAATGCGGGAGTTGCCCAAACTAATGCCTACTTCCCACATGCTTCTGGGTTTGGGCGGATAAGGGTATTCATTGGCCAGAAATTCGGCCCGCTGCGGCATCAACTTATTTGCCACTACCGCCGAATCTGTCCAGCTCCAACCCCAGTCCGTTTGAGCACTGGAACTCAGTTGAGAGAAAATAGCTATCAGCAAAATCAAAATACTTTTTTTGTAGGTCATGAGCGATGATTTAAGAAAGGTGTCGTATATATGATAAACAAAATTAATCATTTGCTGCCTCCCTCAGTTTATTTTGGCATTTTTTTCACAGGTATTAATCCCTCATCATACCGGGTAATTACCGAATTACGAGGCTGCTTTCACCCATATTGTTATTAAGCTGAGTATATTGCGCCATATTTGCGCGATGGAGCTGGCCCGAAAAGCAATATCAGATGAAC
>JAULVY010000133.1:0-3523 GCA_032110825.1 Chitinophagaceae bacterium
TGTGCATTTGATGGGGGAGGCTATTGGGGATGCTACTGCTACATCGGATAAATCCTATTCCAATCTTTTTGATAAAAAGGGATTGCAGTTGATGATTTCGAATCTCGTTTTTGTCCGCAAGAAATTCGGAATCGGTTGGTTCCTCATTCATTTGATAAACTATACCATAACCATTCCGGTATATTTAATCTTGGGCGTATTGGAATTTATATTGGGTTACAATTCATTGGGAAAATTCATCAATTGCTTCCTTGGTTTTACATTAAATGTGTTAAAGGCCTGGATGCTTTTCCCGTCGATAGCAATTAATCGTCCGCATTTTTACAAGATGCTTTAGTCTTTATTCATTCAATCCTTTTAAAGCATCAACCCTGAAATGAATCACAGGTAATGCTTTTTGTGGATTTCCTTGGATGGTATAGAGTAGGGCCAAGACAAAAGAGGCGCCCAGTTTAAATAGATATTCAAGATTTTTCAAGAGGAGTCCCGTTGCCCCTTTATCTGCAATACGAACACGTTCGCCTCTTCCAATTCCGGAGGCAACGCGATACATGTATTCTCTGGTAAGTTTTTCAGTTTCAACAACATGTTGCACTTTAACGGAAGGGTCGTAGAATACTTTAGCTCCTTTGTGAAGCAGGCGATAAAAAAAATCTTTACCCTCTCCACCAATTCTGATTTTGCCTTTCACACCCGGTAGGGAAGTATTGAATCCGCCAATTTCATCAAAGGCTTTCTTTTTAACGGCCATATTGGATTCCAATGGATACTTTCCTTCTCCAAATTCTTTTCTTGAATCTGAGTAATGAAAATTACCGACGAGTGAGGAAACAAAATGCGACATCCACTTGGGTTCTTTGGGAATATACAACGGAGTGATTCTGCCTCCAAGTCCCGTTGCCTCCGGATGCGTTTTAAAAAATGCATAGATATTGGAAATAAAATCCTGCTCTGCAACAGCATCATCATCCATGAAAACCAAAATTTCTCCTTTGGCGATTGTAGCTCCCTTGTTTCGTGCAAAAGAAGAGCCTTGTTGCTTTTCAGTGAGGTACTGAATTTGTAAATCAGGATGATCATGAATAAAAGCTTGACAAACTGATTCGGTATTATCCGTACTGTTGTTGTCCACAACCAATACTTCGAAAATGTTTAAGTCGCATTGCTGCTCATAAAGACTTTTCAGAGCAAGTCCGATGTATTGATCTCTGTTGTAAGAACAAATAACGACAGAAATATTAGGCGACTTTGTCATTTTCTTTGTTCTGCTTGAACAATTGGAAAGCCGATAATGCTAAAAGCAACCAGATGATTCCACTGGCAACCAATTCGAGTTTCTGACTCTTGTAATAAGAGTCAGGTTTGAATTCAAAACGAATATCGTGTTTGCCTGCAGGTACTGCAATTCCCCTCAATACATAATTCGTTTTATAGATAGGTGTTTCCTTACCATCTACATAGGCTTTCCAACCCTTTTCGTAGTATACTTCACTGAATACCGCAAAGCGATCTGAGGTTGACTGCGATTGATAGTTTACTTCGTCGTTTAAGTTTGATACAATCCATATTGAATCTCCTGCCGTAGGAATATTTTTACTTGCAAATTCTGTTTCGATAATTGCTTTTTGTTTCACATTCAAGGAATCCAATGCTTTCATAATCGAAGCAGGATTTTTTTCGACCTGAATGCTATCTACAAACCAAGATGCGCCTGCAGCATCGGGATTGTACTGGTATCTTTTTTCACCGGTATTTTGATCTGCATAAATTAGATAGCGTGTATTAAGCATATTAATGGCAGGCATGCAATTGGGAAATTTATACAGTTGCTTTTCGATGAGGTCTTGATAGATGCTCAACTTAGCTGCATGATATCCGCCGATGGAGGCATGGAACACACTTGTAATAGCGTTTCCATTGAATGCTCCGTTTACGCCATTGGTAATGTCGAATACACGGTAGTATCCGGTATCTTTTGCTATTTCTAAATTGACAGGCTGCGGAGTGAAATAGGTTTCTTGTTCTTCAACTTCCTGATAATTATTTTCATTCAGGTATTTGGCATCGATACTCAAGAGGTCGATGATCGAGGCTAATCCCACAATAACCAAAGCCAAATTTGGTTTAAGTTTTTTGATCTGAACCATCCAGATGGATACACCTGCGATAGAAATTAAAAACAATGCTCTGAGTAAATCACCCATCAGGAGACCCTTACGGTCTTCTTGAAGAGCAGATACAAAACTTTTGATGGCCGGTAATATTGCATTGCGTTGTTGTGGATCTTGGATGTTTCCAACTTGCTCAAGCAATTCGGTTTCGTTTGAACTTTTAAAATCAGAAGTGATGTAAATCAGTAAGCCTAGAGCAAAAACTCCCAAGACGACATAGATTCCTTTTTTATAGTTCTTCAGCAGTTCCTTAGATGCTTCAGTGAACAGGAGATGTTGTGTTGCGATAGCTGCGCTGAGTACAAATAAAAACGTGGGTATAACAAGAATCATACTGGGTGCACGAAATTTGTTGTAGAAGGGCAGGTTGTTCAAGAGAAATACATTGAAGTCTTCCCAATACAATCCCCAGCTCATAAAAAACGCAAGAACGGTTGCGCTCATCATCCACCATTTGTGTTTGTTGGGGATGAATGAGAGTCCCAATAAAGCCAAGAAACAAATGATGGCACCGGAATACGGTGGACCAGAAGTTCCTTGTGTAATACCACCCCAATAAAATTGAAGATAACCTTGCAGTTGTTGTCCCAGTTCCTGAGGCATTTGTTGCAGAGCTTCTATTGTTTTTGATTTTTCTTCAGCTACTTCGAGGTTTCCGCTGCTTCCGCCGTAAAGGTGAGGGAACATCATTACAAGTGGTTCGGATTTGAAAAAGCTATAGCTTAATGCATAACTTTTATTCAATCCGTTTTTATCGTTGCTGCTTTTCTCGTCGGCTAAAACACTTCCTCCGCGAATGGAAGCCTTTGAGTATTCAAAAGTTGTGGAAAGTACAACTGCATTGCAGAGCAACCCAATGATACCAGCACCCAAGGAAAGTCCAAGTGAAGTTAAGAGGTGTTTGAACTCTTTTGCTTTGATCCACTGCACCAAATAATAAACACCCATGAATAGAATGATGAGCAGGGTATAGTAAGTAATCTGTGGGTGGTTCGCGCCTACCATCAAGGCAGTAAACAAGGACGTGAGAGCAGTTCCGTAGATGTATTTTTTTTCAAAGATGAGGTAGAGTGAACCAATCAAAGCAGGAATGAAAGCGATGGCTAACATTTTGGTATCGTGACCAACAGAAATAATAATGGCATTATACGTTGCGAATGCATAGGAGAGTCCAGCTAGCCAACCGATAAAGGGACTAATGCTCATAAACAAGCAGAGCAGATAGAAACAAATAGCAGCGATTACAAAAAAGTAAATCGGCTTGGGCATACCCAATGAAAGAAAATCGTAGAAGATTCCGATGGAAATAGGGTTGGGAGATTTTAGAGCAATCTGATAGGCCGGCATTCCGC
>JAULVY010000134.1:0-1565 GCA_032110825.1 Chitinophagaceae bacterium
TGCACTGGAGCATGGTAATTCATCAACGTATTATTTGGCTGATTTTGGCGAAGCACTTTCCGATGTTAAAGCACTTTCTTTGGACAATCAACTTTCGGGAGCTGCCATCCATGAGTTCATGCACATTTTGACTCCACTTGGATTGCATTCAGAGCGAATTGGAAACTTCAACTACACGAATCCATTGATGAGCAAGCACTTGTGGCTTTACGAAGGTGTAACCGAATATTTTGCCAACCTGATCAAATACAAAGGAGGCGTAATTTCACCCGATGAATATTTAAAAGAAATGGAAGCCAAACTTGCGGAAGGACTGGACTTTCCTGTAAATGAAATGTCTTTTACTGAGATGAGTGAACATGTGTTAGAAGAAAAATTCCACAAACATTACGGGCAAGTATATATGCGTGGTGCTGTTTTGGCAATGTTGCTAGATGCTGAAATTCAACGTCTTACTTCCGGTCAAAAGTCCCTGATCGATGTGATGTTGCTGTTGAACGCCCGTTATGGCGCAAATAGGTCATTCGATGAGCAAACCTTTATTGCAGAACTAGTGAAAGAGGTGCATCCGGACCTTCAAAACTTTTTCACTTTGTATATAGAAGGTAAAAACCAGTGGAAACCAAACGAACAGTTGAATTACGTTGGCATCAGTTACCACGACTCTCTTCAGGAATCAGTTTTATTATCTCCGTTTAACGCGAAAGATAATGACATCACATTGAAAGCGATTGGAATAGGTCTAGAGCAACTTGTTGTAAAAACAGGTCAAAACGAATGGGCGGGATTAAAAAAGGGTGATGTTATTAATGTTACTGATTTCCGCAATGCTTTTGAACCAGATGGACAGAAGCTCAAAGAAGGTGAAATCGCCAAATTAAAAGTCAAACGAAACAATGAAGTCATCATGTTGGATGTAGTCGTGAAATACGGAATGAAAGAAAAGAAGCATGTACTGCGTTGGATGGAGAATAAATAGCTTTTTGCATTATACTTCATTCAGATTTAAAACAGTTGAATAAAAACTCAAAACAGAATTAGCAAAATATAACGTATGAAAAAATCAATTTTATCTCTTACCTTATTGTTCGTATCAATCGGTAAATTCGTGGCCCAAGACACATTAAACGTTCTTTTTATTGGCAATAGTTATACATCTGTCAACAACTTGCCATTACTTGTTAAAAACCTCTCAACATCGGCTGGAAAAACATTGAATATTGATTCGAACATGCCGGGAGGATACTTAATGTCTAGCCATCTCAACGATGCGACAACCTTTTCAAAAATAAGTCAAGGAAATTGGGATTATGTCATTTTACAAGAGCAAAGTCAAATTCCAACGATAGATTATTATCGCTATAACGACATGTATCCTGCTATGACAGATTTAAAATCAGTTATTGAACAATATAACCCTTGTGCTAAAATCATCACGTATATGACTTGGGGAAGACGATTTGGTGGGCAACAATGCGATCCGAGCGGAACTTATTGTAGCCCTGTGTTTGCCAATTTTAATCATATGCAAGATTCACTAACAAGTGCCTATCTTGAAATAAGCG
>JAULVY010000135.1:0-1817 GCA_032110825.1 Chitinophagaceae bacterium
AATGAAAACCAATCCCCCTATCGAGGGTTTTACAGGTACAGTAGGGGTGGGGATACAAAAAAAAATACAATGAGAATCGTATCTTTTCTTTTTCTATTTTTTATTTGCAACGAACTCAGCTCTCAAACCATACAGGAATGGGAAGGAGTTAGGTTACTGGAAAGACAATTTAAAACCGAACAAGCCATACAGCAATACGAAAAGCTTCTTTCAATCTACCCCAACAATCCAAAGATATTGCTTCGTTTAACAGAGTTGCATTGCATGATGGGAAATGAACAAGTAGATAAGTTGACCCGAAACAAGTATTATCAATCCGCATCAACTTTTGCAGATCAATTGATGTTGATTGATTCTAATCAAGCCGATACTTGGTATGCCAAAGCCTTGGTTCTTGGTAAATTAATAGAACAAAAACCTGTCAAAGAAAAAGTACAAGCTACCAAACAAATTAAAGAATATGTTGATCGCGCTTTAAAAATAGATGGCAATCATGCTAAGTCAATCTATACATTAGCAAAATGGCATGATGAAGTGTCGTCTTTAAATCCTGCTGCAAAAGCTGCGATGAAACTTATATTTGGTGGACTCCCTTCTGCGAGTTTATCCGATGCTATTGAGCTGTATGAAAAAGTCAATAAACTAGATCCCATTTTCATTTCGAATAATTATGATTTAGCCCTCGCGTATAAAAAAAATGGAAGATCCGATCTTGCGCTTGATTTGTTAAGCAAGCAAATGAAATTAGCCCCGAAAACCCGTGAAGATCAAATCATAAAAAACAAGTCAAAAGAATTGTTAGAATCTTTAAAATAAACAGATATGACTGGTAAAACGCGAATGCACCTGATCTTGTTTTTCATTATTCCGATAACCCTTATTGCTCAGATCGACTCGAAATATGATCCCAATGAGTTATTCAATCCGTTGTTTTATAAGTCATATGGGAATATGCTGAGAAGTGGGAGTGGGGAGCCCGGACCTGCCTATTGGCAGAACAAAGCCGATTACGTTATTCGAGCGGAATTAAATGATACACAGAAAAAAATTACAGGATCGGTTACCTTAACGTATGTGAATAACAGTCCCTATGCCCTCGGATTTCTTTGGTTTCAATTGGAGCAAAATTTATTCAATCCCAATTCAAGGGGGTTTGCCAAACTTCCGCAGAATGGCAGAAGCCGTTATGGTAGTTCTGCAAATCCATTTATGGGAGGATATGATATCACTGCCGTTAAGCTACTCAATGCTGTTGGTGGTAAAACAGTAGAATCGAATTTGCAAAACGATATTATTGACACACGTATGCGTGTAGAGTTACCCAAAGCCATGAAGCCAGGAGGCGATAGGGTAGTTGTAAAAATTGATTTCTCCTTTGTGGTGCCTGATTATGGGGCAGATCGAACAGGAGTATTGAAAAATTCGGATGGTGATATTTTTGCTATCGCACAATGGTACCCTAAGATTTGTGTGTTCGACGACATGCAAGGTTGGAATACGCTGCCGTATTTAGGAGCAAGCGAATTTTATTTAGAATATGGAAATTTTGATGTTGCCATTACCGTGCCTGCTACCCATGTTGTAGTTGCTTCAGGTGATTTATTGAATCCCTCCGAAGTAATGACAGCTGATCAATTTAAACGTTATCAACAAGCACATCTTAGTGATACAACAGTTTTAATACGAAAGAGCAATGAAGTAAATAATCCAGCTTCTCGCCCTGCAAAGGATAAGCTTACTTGGAGGTATTTTATCTCCAACTCACGAGACTTTGCATGGGCCTCTTCTAAATCATTCATTTGGGATGCAGCACGTAT
>JAULVY010000136.1:0-11550 GCA_032110825.1 Chitinophagaceae bacterium
TGGGGTGCTGATGCCAATGGTTAAATCGGTTTGAATGGCTTTTTTTGTTCCTCCAAGCCATTGGTAGAGCGGTTTTCCATCTGCCTTTGATGCAATGTCGTGCAAAGCCATATCAAATGCACTTTTGATGGTTGTATTCGCGGCAACATAGGCATTGAGCTCTTGCATGCGTTCTTCTATGTTCAACGCATTTTTCCCAATACAAAGTTGGGCCAGATCTCTTCCGATATAAAAACAGGTATCCTGAGTTTCGCCGACCAGCATCGGGAAAGGGGAGCATTCTCCCACTCCGGTGATTCCCCCTGTCGTATGAATTCTGATGTAGATATTTTTAGCCGCATCACAGGTTTCAGTGGCAATCACAAAGGGTTCCATGGGTATGGTTAACCTGTAAATCTCTATGCGGTTGATCATCAACATCTCCTGCATGAGTCAAAGTTAAAGCTTCCTCAGGTATTCTTCGGCAGCATTTAGCAATTTGGATTTCTTTTCGTCGGGCATTTTATCAAACGTTTTGATGAGCATGGAAAGACGAGGATTCTTTACTAAGGTTTTACGGTGCTTATCCATAAATCTCCAGAACAATCCATCCCAAATAACATCCCAGGTATTTTCTCCAGCTTTGGGTTTCTTATAATTGCTCATCTTAAAGATGTAATTGCTGCTGCATATATACGGTTTGGTTGTAATGAGTCCGCCATCTGCAAACTGACTCATACCGTATACATTGGGAACCATCACCCAGTCGTAGGCATCAATGAATAACTCCATAAACCAGCGATAAACTTCATCCGGATCGAATTCACATAACGCAAAAAAACTTCCCAGCACCATCAAGCGTTCGATGTGATGAAGATAGCTCGTGTCAAGTAGTTTTTTTATCGCATCATCTATCGGTTCTATGCCTGTTTCTCCGGTATAAAACGAAGTTGGAATTTTTCTGGTATGTTTCCAGTAATTGCTTGTTCGTTGTGTGCACCCTTTGTACTGATACACCTGATGCATAAATTCTCGCCATCCTAAGATTTGTCTGATAAATCCTTCTGTGGCATTCAGTGGAATAGACTTTTTGCTGTATGCATTTTCGGCATGCTCAATAATTTCTTGTGGAGTAATCAGTCCCGTATTCAGAGCCGGAGAGAGCAAGCTATGAAAAAGATAATTTTCGTTTTTCTCAATGGCATCTTCGTAATCTCCGAATAATTCAAAACGTGTTTTAAGAAATTCCTGCAATGCCTGTTTTGCCATTTCATGAGTCCAAGGCCAAACCCATTCCTGCTCCAATGATAAATGCCCTGGATTTGATCCGAATTGTTTCTTTACTTCTTTGAAGCATTTTTTGAATAGTTCATTTTTTTCGAAACCGTGAATTTTAGGTATGGTGAAATTTTTAGGTAGTTTTTTTCTGTTTTCGGTATCGTATGTCCATTTACCACCTTCGGGTTCACCTGAAGGTGTAAGCAACACACCATGTTCCTTTCGCTGTGCGATATAAAAATCAGTTTGATGCAAACGCTTTCTGTTTTCAAAAAAATCCGTTGCATTTTTTCTGCTGGTTAAAAATCCAGGATCATCATACTTTATCCATTCAAAGCCTTGTTTTTGAATCGACCTATTTAACCTTCGCTCCAGGAGGTAGTCGCTTGGAAGGCAGGTATGAATGGTGTATTTCTTTTCTGATTTGAGAGAGCATATAAAGATTTCAATGCGTGCACGATCATCCAAAGAATCAATGTATTCCACTTCATAACCTTCTTGTTCTAATCTGAGTTTGTATGCAGACATACTCAGTTTATGCAGCATGATTTTTTGCTGGTGGAAAGGGTATTGACGAAAAAATAGGTATTCTTCTATCAAATAGACTTTTCTACCCACTTTGCAAGCGGGATGATGCTGATACAGCTGGTGGGGGAAGACAATCGTGATTTCCTTCACAGAAAAAGAACAAAATCAATCGTATAAATGTTTAAAAAATAAAAGTTCATGGAAAAGCTGAATGGAAAAAAGGTTTTTGTAGCTGGAGCAACAGGCGGAATAGGCTCAGCATTGGTTCGATTATTGAAGCAAAGTGGGGCTGATCTATTTATCACTGGCAGAAATGCACAAAAATTAGGAGAGCTGGCAGCAAGTATTGAAATCACAGAGGCTCAATTTGCTACGGCTGACCTTACGCAGGAAAACCAGGTTGCTGGGTTGGCAGAGCGTGTATTGTCAACATGGGGTGCGCCAGAGATCCTGGTCAATGCCTCCGGTATAGGAATCATCAAAACCATGGATCATTTATCGGTTGATGAGTTCATGCAAACGCTTCAAGCCAATTTGGTTGCCCCTTTTCTATTGGTAAAAGCATTTTTACCTTCCATGAAAGAAGCAAAAAAAGGCTTAATCATCAATATCCCCGGGGTGTTGGGAAAAGTACCCATGGCAGGGGCGGCGGCATATTCGGCCAGTAAATATGGATTATTGGGAATGATGCAGAGCATTCGTGAGGAACTGAAAAGAACAGAAATCAGAATCACCAATATATTCATGGGTGGCGTAGACTCTCCGTTTTGGGATACAATTGATCTTAAGGTGCAAAAAGATAAAATGATCCGCGAAGAAGAGGCAGCTCGCGCCATTTGGTTTTTATGCCAGCAGCCCGCCAGTGGAGTAGTCAGTGAAATGGTCTTGCAGCCTTTCAACCATCAAGCAATCTGATCAGAGCATGGTGCCTTTTAAAAACAAGTAAGCACAATTGAAGTAAATGATCACACCGGTTACGTCTACCAACGTAGCAACAAAGGGTGCTGAAGATACGGCAGGGTCTGCTCCCAATTTTTTTAATGCAATGGGAAGCATGGAGCCCGATATGGTTCCGAACATAACAACACCAATTAGGCTTACGCCAACAACAATGGCTACGAGTATGGCATGTGGACCGTATACATCGGGAAAGATTTGCGCCCAAAGCATCACACGGAAAAAGCCAATCAATCCCAATACGGTACCCAGTAAGATTCCAGAAATAATTTCTCTCTTCATCACATTCCACCAATCCGCCAGTGTAACTTCCCCTACGGTTAAAGCTTGTATAATGAGTGAAGACGCCTGAGATCCTGTATTTCCCCCACTGGAAATAATCAACGGAATAAATATCGATAGAATCAATGCTTTGTCCAAGGCATGCTCAAACGAGGCCATGGCAGTGGCTGTTAACATCTCTCCCAAAAACAAAACAATCAACCACCCCACACGCTTTTTAAAAAGTTTGAAAATGGAAATTTCCAAGTAAGGTTCTTCCAGCGCTTCGGTACCTCCCATTTTCTGCATGTCTTCGCTGAACTCTTCGTTGGCAACCCATAAAACGTCGTCAATTGTTACAATACCAATCAGGATATTGTTATTGTCTACTACAGGCAATGCCACTCGGTTATTCATTTTGAAAACCTGGTTGGCTTCTTCTTGGTCATCGTAAACATTCAGTTCGATATACCGTCCATCTGTGAGTTCGCTTACCAATCGATCTGGAGGCGAAAGTAAAAATTCTTTGATTCGAACGTCGTCTACCAATTGACCTTGATCATTGATAACATAAATCACATCAATGGTTTCCGATTCCTTTCCTACTTCCCGAATATGTTCCAATACTTCTGCAATGGTCCAATCGGCCTGAACAGCAATATAATCCGGTGTCATCAATCGCCCAACGCTACCTTCGGGATAACCCAAAAGCGATAAGGTGATTTTTCGTTCTTCGGGATTGAGCAGTTTAATAAGCTCACGAACTGCTTTGGGTGGAAGCTCTTCCAAAAAAGAAGTACGATCGTCCGCAGGCAATTCATTGAGAAGTGCAGCTAGCTTCAGAGGGTTGAGTTCTTGAATGATCTCTTTTTGTATACCCAGCTCCAGTATTTTGAACGTACTCGCTGCCCGGTGGATAGAGAGAGAGGCAATGATTTCCGTGGCGCTCGATTCGTTTTCTTCGATAAGTAAGACTACATCGCTGATATTCAACTCATCCAAGAATGCATGCAGATGCTCCTTGTTTTCCAATTGAAACAAGTGCTCAAATTGAGCCTGCAAGTCCATATGTTCGTTGGTTTGAATCAAGGCCAGTTGGCTATTTTTGCGAAATTAATCATAGTTTTCAAGCCTGCAATATTAAGTTATGATTCAACCTTATTTGGTGATTTTACCCAGTCTCGATCGTGGAAGAGGGGTCTTTACCGATGTGTCGATTTCAAAGGGAACCGTCATTGAAATTTCTCCTGTTATTGTGATGGGAAATACAGATAGAAGCTATCTTGATAAGACGTTGATGCACGATTATATATTTGAATGGAACAGCGAAGAAAAACAGTGTTGTGTGGCACTGGGATATGTTTCTATTTACAATCATTCGTATCAGTCCAATTGTGAATACGACATGGATCTTGAACACGAATTAATCAGCATCAGAACCGTTCGGAATATTCAACAAGGGGAGGAGTTGTTTATCAACTACAATGGAAGTTGGAGCGACGCCAAGCCACTTTGGTTTGATGTGAAATAATTCATTCCTCTCATCAGGTGAATTCAGCATTAGTGATTAACTTACCCACTGACTTATTCTTTTTTTGTGAATCAATTTGTTTTTTTGACCGGATTTATGGGTTCAGGCAAAAGCCATCTGGCTAATCAACTTGCTAGCAAATCGCATATTGAAACAATGGACTTGGATGCTGTCATAGAGAAAGAACAACAGTGCAGCATCGGTCAGCTTTTTTCTGAAAAGGGAGAAGATGGGTTTCGAAAGATTGAGTCTGAAACGTTGCGTAGATTAGTTGAAACATTATCTCATAACGGGCATACCAGTGTCTATGTTATTTCTTGTGGTGGCGGTACTCCATGTTTTCACGGCAATATGGATTGGATGAATGAAAAGGGGTTGACGGTTTGGTTAAATCCTCCGCATGCTGTTTTATTTTCACGACTACTCCATGAAAAAGCACACCGCCCTTTGATTGCTGCATTGAATGAAAATCAATTGAAAGATTTTATAGCAACCAAATTAGCTGAACGAGAGCCTTTTTATTCAAAAGCAAAGATTATTTTGCACGAATCCAATCCTGATCCAGTCATTATTTTAAATTCCATCCAACATGCATAGAAAAATGTATCGCATAGCAGCTTTGCTTTCCATGTTTGCAGTTGCATTGGGCGCTTTTGGTGCGCATGCGTTAAAAGAAATCCTCACAGCGGATTCACTGGTATCCTATCAAACAGCAACTACCTACCTCACCATACATGCGTTGGCTTTGTTTATTGTGGGTAATTTGTACAGGCATTACAAAGAGAAAAAAATGATTTGGGCTTCCTACCTAATGATTGTTGGAATAGTTCTCTTTTCCGGCTCAATTTATTTTAGGGTTTTGGCCAAAGCTGCATCCATCGGTGGATTTGATGCAGTAGTTTGGATAACCCCTGTGGGAGGTGTCTCCTTTATGTTAGGGTGGCTTATGCTTTTTATTTCTATTCCTAAGTCCGATAGTCGTTCTTCCTCAAAAGAGAATAGCGAATCCGCATAGTGTTCATTAAGCTTAGTGTTTTCTAGTACAGGAAATAAATGTAATTTTGAGAAACTCCTTATCTTTTCATGGCCAAAAGATCCAAATCCTCTGCTACTCCATCTGACGAAGAAATTCTCCAAGAAGATAAAGAAGAAGTTATTCAAGTAAAGTCGCTTATCAAAGACGAGCGAACCCACAAGATTTTGGGTTCTGTTTTGCTTTTCTTTTGCTTTTTTCTTTTTGTTTCCTTTACATCGTATTTGTTTACCTGGACGGAAGATCAGGATAAGATCCGCGATATGGGCTCAAAAATCCTGATGCCCAATGAGCTTGAGATAAGCAATTTATTGGGAAGTTTTGGCGCCTATGTTGCTTATTCATTCTTCGAGTACGGTTTTGGGATTGCCTCTTTCCTGTTCTGTTCTTTGTTTTTTGTTTTGGGAGTGAATCTACTGTTTGACAAAAAAGTATTCTCCGTTTTTCGCAATCTCCGTTACTTGATCATGGGGTTGTTGGTTATCAGTGTAGGTGCCTCTTTTTTTGCTGAAGATTCTGCGTTTAATTGGGGTGGTGCATTTGGAAAATTTTCATCGGATTGGCTGAAAGGTGTGATTGGCTGGGCAGGTACGTTTGCTTTACTTAGTCTTTCCTTGTTTGCATATACGATATGGCGATTCAATCCCATTTTTAAATGGCCTTTGTTCAAAAAACAAGTGCATACTGGTGATGTTTCTTTGCAAACTCCCATGGATCCCATACCGGAGACGCTGCAGCCCCGACTGGATCTTACAGAAGGAAATCAACTGAAGCAAGCTGCCGCAACCCATAATGCAACTGAACAGGCTGATGAGAGCATGGGCTTGGTTATTAAGGAAGAAGTGCCGATGGCGGTTTTGAATGAAGTAGTTCCCGAAGAACCTCTGGTTGCACCTGAGCCACTGCATTCAAAAACGGAAGAACTGCCACTGGAAATAAAACCAGTAGTAAAAGAAGAAACTCTTTCTTCTAAGGCAGCCGCTGTATTGGCCTCTCCCCAATTCGACCCTATAGCCGATCTAAAAGGCTATAAATATCCATCACTGGATTTGTTGGCTCAACACTCAGGCGAAAAAATAGTGATGGATCAGACTGAGCTGGAGGCCAACAAGATCCAGATCATGAAGACGTTGAAGAACTACGACATTGATATTCAAAAAATATTTGCAACGGTCGGCCCAACCGTCACTCTCTATGAAATTGTTCCTGCAGCTGGTGTTCGTATTTCCAGAATTAAAAATTTAGAGGACGATATTGCATTGAGTTTATCGGCATTGGGTATTCGTATCATCGCTCCCATTCCAGGGAAAGGCACAATCGGTATTGAAGTACCCAATGTGAAGAAAAGTATTGTCGGTATGCGCTCTCTATTGGCATCCGATAAATTTCAAAAAAACGATTATGCCCTTCCCATTGCTTTGGGCAAGAAAATCGACAACGAGAATTTCATTGTTGATCTTGCCTCCATGCCCCATTTGTTGATGGCGGGTGCAACGGGGCAAGGTAAATCGGTTGGATTGAATGCAATCCTGGTTTCACTTTTGTATAAAAAACATCCTTCGCAACTCAAGTTTGTTTTGGTGGATCCTAAGAAAGTGGAGTTGAGTCTTTATCGAATCATTGAAAAACATTTTCTGGCCAAACTACCGGGTGAAGATGATGCGATCATAACGGATACACGAAAAGTAGTCAATACCCTGAATGCCTTGTGTATCGAAATGGATGAGCGTTACGATTTACTTAAAGATGCAGGATGTAGAAACATTCGCGAATACAATGAGAAGTTTGTTTCGCGGAAACTCAATCCGGAAAAAGGGCATAAGTTTTTGCCTTTCATCGTTTTGGTTATTGATGAGTTTGCTGATTTGATCATGACTGCAGGAAAAGAGATTGAAACACCAATAGCGCGACTGGCTCAATTGGCTCGTGCAATTGGTATACACCTTATCGTTGCAACACAGCGCCCTTCTGTAAATATTATCACAGGAACCATCAAGGCCAATTTTCCTGCCCGTATTGCTTTTAAAGTTTCATCTAAAGTGGATAGTCGCACCATCCTGGATATTGGCGGCGCTGAGCAGTTGATCGGTAGAGGAGATATGCTGGTTTCTTATCAGGGTGATGTTACCCGTGTTCAATGTGTTTTTGTTGATACACCTGAAGTAGAGAAAGTGGCTGAATTCATTGGTGGTCAACAAGGCTATCCCAATGCGTTTGAATTGCCAGAGGTGATTGATGAAAAAGACATGGAAGATCGTGAGTTGGATTTGCTCAGCAAAGATCCATTGTTCAATGAAGCCGCTGCCCTGATCGTTCAAAGTCAGATGGGTTCTACCTCATTGATCCAACGCCGACTCAAGCTGGGGTATAACCGAGCTGGTCGATTGATGGATCAGCTTGAGGCAGCTGGAATTGTCGGTCCCAGCAAGGGAAGCAAGGTCAGGGAAGTGCTTTTCAAAACTGAATACGAGTTAGATCAGTTTCTAAAATCCATGGAATAATCTTTTCTTTGCACCTAACGATAGCATCTAAGCATATGAAATCATTGGTATCTGGATTCTTTATCCTCTGCATGTTTATTGGTGTATCCATAGTTCATGCGCAAACCCCAAAAGGAATGGGCAAAAGCGATCCGGAAGCCAAAAAAGTTTTAGATGCTGTGAGTGCCAAGTTCAAGACATTCAAAAGTGTGAAGGCCAACTTCACCCTTAAGATTGAGAATGCTGGCGGTAAGGTTCAAGGTACTAAAACCGGTTCTGTTGTGATGAAAGGTGTGAAGTACAAAGTGCTGATCACGGGACAGGAAATTTATTGCGATGGAGCAACCATCTGGACATACGATGTAGCTGCAAAGGAAGTTCAGATATCAACATTAGACAACAGCAGTGGATCCATCACTCCCCAGAAATTATTTACCAACTTCTACGATAAGGATTTTCTTTTCATTCTCAATCCAGATGTTAAACGCGCAGGAAAGACCTATCAGGTTGTGGAGTTAACTCCCATCGATAAGACCAAGCCATTCTTTAAGGTATTGTTGGAAGTAGATAAAGCAAATAAGATCATCATGTCAACCCAGGTATTTGAAAAGAGTGGCAATCGCTACCTATATGCAATCAATACCATTTCAACTTCAACTGTTATTGCGGATGAAACGTTTGCATTTAACGTTAAAAAGTTTCCAGGTGTTGAAGTGATCGACTTGAGATGAATCAACTCAAGATCCCCAGCGAAAGCTTTTGATATCAAATCCAGCCAAATCCAATACGCGATCAACTACTGTTGAAGCAACTTCTTCTAGTGTGGAAGGATTGCTGTAGAAAGAGGGCGTAGCGGGACAAATAATACCGCCTGCTAGGGTTACGAGTTCCATGTTTTTGATGTGGATCAGGTTATAAGGCGCTTCCCGCACTACACAGATTAATTTCCTTCTCTCTTTAAGAACAACATCTGCTGCTCTGGTGATCAGGTCGTTTGATATTCCATGTGCAATTCTTCCCAATGTTCCCATAGAACAGGGTATGATGATCATGGTGTCAAATTGCCCAGATCCGGATGCAAATGGAGCCTGAAAATCTGTTTTATTGAAAACTGGAAAACCGGAATGCTCGAATGATTTGTTTTTAAGTTCTGTCTCCCAAACATCTTTTGCATTCTCTGAAAAAACCAGAGCTACCTCTTGCCACTGGTTTTCAAGTCCCTTTAGCTTTTTGATTAAAAGATCTGCGTATATAGAACCGCTAGCACCAGTAACTGCAACCACTATTTTCCTCATAATCCAATTTGAATGAACATATAACAAGAAATAAGGCCTTTTGTTAGAAATTTAGCCCTATAAATTAGCCGGAAGCTTGATTTTTTAAAAAAGTTAAAAAAAATTTAAGGTTCAAGACAATAGTAGAAACACGATTACCGTTATAGTCGTGGTTTTTCATAGGATATTGGATTTAAAACGGGCTGGATTTCTATCCTGGCCCTTTTTTTTATTAAAAAACCCTGCCGAAGCAGGGTTAAGTATTTGTATCTTATTGGACTTCAGCCATTTGTGCGATAGCCTCGCTTTTATAGGCCCCTTCATCCAATTTCCTCTTTGTCTCTTCAAACGCTTTCAGGGTCAATTGTATGTCTTCGTCGGTGTGCACAGCTGTAGGAATCAGCCTATAGATGATATGGCCTTTAGGAATAACTGGGTAAACGACAATGGAGCAGAAGATGTTATAGTTTTCACGCAAATCCCTAACCATGTATGAGGCTTCTTCCACTCCTCCTTTCATATACACGGGGGTTACCACAGAATCAGTTTTGCCAATATCAAATCCTTTTTCTTTTAGTCCATTTTGAAGCTTTAATGCATTCTCCCAAAGTTTGGCTTTTAGTTCAGGATGCGTTTTTAGCAGTTCCAGTCGCTTTAAATTTCCAATCACCAACGGCATGGGTAGTGACTTCGCAAATATTTGACTTCTTATATTGTAGCGCACATAATCAATGATTTGCTTGGGGCCTGCTATAAATGCTCCAATGGATGCCATTGATTTTGCGAATGTTGAAAAGTAGAGATCGATTTCATCTTGAACGCCTTGTTCTTCACCGGCACCGGCTCCCGTTTTTCCAAGAGTACCAAATCCATGTGCATCATCAACCAGCAACCGGAATTCATATTTTGATTTTAAAGCCGCAATCTCCTTGAGTTTTCCTTGATCGCCTGCCATTCCAAATACTCCCTCTGTAATCAGAAGTATACCACCTGTTTTATTTTTTTCTATCAGGGCAGTTGCTCTTTGCAGTTGTTTTTCGCAATCGGCAACGTCGTTATGTTTGAAAACGAAACGGTGGCCGGTGTGTAATCTCAAGCCGTCGATAATACAGGCGTGGCTTTCTGCATCGTATACGATAACATCGTGACGGGAGCAGAGCGCGTCAATCAAGCTCATGATGCCTTGGTAGCCAAAGTTGAGCAGGATGGCATCTTCTTTATGTTCAAATGCCGCTAATTCCTTTTCGAGCAGCTCATGCTGGTTGCTGTTTCCGCTCATCATACGGGCACCCATGGGATAAGCTAATCCAAAGTCAGCTGTTGCATCGGTATCCGCCTTGCGAACTTCGGGATGGTTTGCTAATCCAAGGTAATTGTTGAGACTCCAAACGATTTTTTCTTTTCCCCTGAATTGCATGCGGCTTCCAATTTCTCCTTCCAATTTTGGAAATGCAAAGTATCCGTGAGCACGCTCGCGATGCTGACCGATAGGCCCGTAGTTTTTGATTAACCTTTCAAATATGTCTGCCATGGATTGATGGGTTGATTGATACGGACAAAGATAATTTATTTAAAAATAATTTTCCCCCTGCCATTGTTTATAACTAGACAAGGGTCACGTTTCCCTTTCCTTTAAATTTGTTGTATACCAATAAAACCGTTTTTCATGAAACAGGGTCTTTTCCTTTTTCTTTTTCTACTGGCTTTACAAGGCCAGTCGCAAGTTCAAAAAAACACCAAAAGCCAGGGTCCTAAATTGGTTGTAGGCATCATGGTTGATCAAATGCGCTGGGATTATCTCTATCGGTACCAACACCGCTATGGTGAAGGTGGGTTTAAGCGAATCTTGCGCGAAGGATTTAGCAATGAAAATACATTCATTCCGTATGCCCAAACGGTAACTGCAGCAGGGCATGCATGTGTATACACGGGTTCTGTTCCGGCCATCAATGGAATCATGGGTAACGATTGGTATGATCGATCGCTAAAGCGAACAGTATACTGTTCAGAAGATGATTCTGTTACTATTTTAGGAGGATCTGGCAAGGGAGAGCCCATGTCTCCTAAAAACATGTTGGTTACAACCGTTTCTGATGAGTTGAAATTGGCAACCAATTTTAGGTCAAAAGTGATTGGTGTTGCTATAAAAGACCGCGGAAGTATTCTGCCTGCAGGCCATAGTGCAGATGCAGCATATTGGTATGAATCCGGTTCAGGGAAATTTGTAAC
>JAULVY010000136.1:11560-19682 GCA_032110825.1 Chitinophagaceae bacterium
AAGCATTTAACAACCGCAACATTGTTGATTCTTTTTACCGACTCGATTGGAAACTTAGTTATCCATTTGAATCCTATACGCAGTCGGAAATCACCAATCCTGCATATCAAAAAAATCCTTTTCCAAGAAGTTTGCAATCGAGCGTAGGGAAAAACTATGGCTCAATAGCTTCAACTCCCTGGGGCAACACATTAACGCTTGCGTTTTCAAAAGCAGCTGTTGAAGCTGAATCCATGGGAGCCGACAGCATTCCAGATTTATTAGCTATTAGTTTGTCGTCACCCGATTACATCGGTCATGCTTTTGGTCCCAATTCTGTTGAAGTTGAAGACAACTACATTAAGCTAGATAAGGATTTAGCTGATTTCTTTGCATACCTCGATAAAAAAGTCGGGAAAGGGAATTATTTATTTTTCATGACAGCAGATCATGCGGTTGCCCATGTTCCTTCATTCATGCAAAACAATCAAATGCCAGGTAAATCTATGAAGGCCACGAAAGTTGCCGAAACGGCAACCATGAAAAAATTCGGCTTGCAAAAGTTAGTTGAAGCATCTGCCAATTATCAGATTTATTTGGATCGATCCAGCATAGAATCAGCTGGTGCAGACTTTAATCAAGTCAAATCCTATTTCATTCAGGAATTGAATAAGGATCAGGATCTTTTAATTGCGTTTGATAACGAGAATATTTCCGCTGCCAATTTGCCAATAGAGTTCAAGGAAATGTTTTTGAAGGGATTCAATACAAAATTGGGTGGCGACATTCAGGTGGTGTATAGACCAGGGTATTTCTTTGGAAATGCAACAGGTACAACACACGGATCCATGTATCCGTATGATTCTCATATCCCATTGCTTTGGATGGGTTGGGGAGTAAAACAGGGGGTGTCTTATAGAAAAGTGTACATGTCTGATATTGCAGGAACTGTTGCGGCCATGTTGAAAATACAAATGCCAAGTGGGAATGTAGGGACGGTAATTCATGAACTGATCAAATAAGTTAGACGATGCAGCAGTATTTGGATCTCTTGAAACATATCATGGAAAAGGGCACTGAAAAAAGTGATCGTACCGGTACGGGTACACGCAGTGTGTTTGGATATCAAATGCGGTTTGATCTTTCTGAAGGTTTTCCAATGGTTACAACCAAAAAAGTTCATCTGCGCAGCATTATTCATGAATTGCTTTGGTTTTTAAAAGGGGAAACCAATATTCGGTATCTCAAAGAAAATGGCGTTAGTATTTGGGATGAGTGGGCAGATGAAAACGGAGAACTCGGTCCTGTATATGGAAAGCAATGGAGGTCGTGGACAGGCGCAGATGGTAAAACGCACGATCAAATTGTTGATCTCGTTCAACAGATCAAGACCAATCCGGATAGCAGGCGTTTGATTGTTAGTGCATGGAATGTTGGTGAATTATCTCAAATGGCACTCATGCCTTGTCATAGCCTGTTTCAGTTTTATGTTGCCGACAATAAATTGTCGTGTCAGCTGTATCAACGCTCAGCCGATGTTTTTTTAGGCGTTCCGTTTAACATTGCTTCTTATGCATTATTAACCTTGATGATTGCACAGGTTTGTGATTTAGAGCCTGGTGATTTTGTGCACAGTTTTGGCGATGTGCATTTATACAACAACCACATCGAGCAGGCAACAACCCAGTTGAGTAGAACGCCATATCCTTTGCCCACGATGCGATTAAATCCGGAAGTAAAAAATATTTTTGATTTTGTGTTTGATGATTTCACTTTAGAAAACTACCAGTCGCATCCGGCCATCAAAGCACCTGTTGCTGTTTAAATTGAAAAGCATGATCATTTCATTAGTTGTTGCAGCAGGTGAAGACCATTCCATTGGTAAAAACAACGGGTTGCTTTGGAAGCTGCCGGCCGACATGAAGTTTTTCAAAAACCTTACTTGGGGTATGCCTGTCATTATGGGAAGAAAAACATTCGAATCCATGTCTTCCAAGCCATTGCCGGGTAGGGTAAACATTGTAATAACCCGAAATGCAGCGCTTTCCTCTAGTCCCCCGCACTTATTGATTTGTTCAAGTATGGAAGACGCCCTTCGTTTAGCTGAAGAAACAGGGTGCAAGGAAGCATTTGTAATTGGAGGTGGAGAAATTTACAATCAGGCTTTGATAAAGACGGATGTCATTTACCTCACCAGGGTTCTTGGGACTTTCCCTGATGCGGATACTTTTTTTATTCCTTTTCCTTCACATGAATTTGAGTGCATTGATGTTCGGGATCATGCTGCAGATGAAAAACATGCATATGCATTTCGGTTTGAAACCTGGGTCAAGAAAAGAAATTAGAACCTCTTGATGTTTACTCAACTTCAACTCGCAGTTCGCTTTATTTGGTATTATATAACGGCATCCAATGGACGCGGACATGGTATTCATTCCCCCTTCGTTTTTTCATTTGTCCGCGAAGTTTTAAAAGATCATAATCGCTATTCCGATCTTTTTTTTAGGATTGAAAAAAAACGAAAGGAATTTAGATCATCTGATCAGATTTTGGAAGTGTTGGATTTGGGGGCGGGTTCTGTTTCTGGAAAAAATCCGATGAGAACGGTGGGTTCCATTGCAAAAAATGCAGCAAAGCCTGCACGGTTTGGACGCTTATTTTTTAGACTCATTCAGTATTACAAGATTCAATCGGTATTGGAGTTGGGGACTTCATTGGGGTTAACCACACGGTATCTGGCAGCTGCGCTTCCCGATGGAGATGTTTTTACCATTGAGGGTTCGCCTGAGATTGCTGCATTTACCGAAAGCAATCTAAAGAAAGAAGGGTATGATAGGGTGAAACTCATTCAGGGTGATTTCGATCAAGAACTTAACGCTGTTTTGGATCGACTGAACGGCAGAAAACTAATTTTTTTTGACGGCAATCACCGCCTGGAGCCTACTCTTTGCTATTTTAAGCAGGTTCTTCCGTTGTGTAAAGAGGACGATATTCTTGTTTTTGATGATATTCATTGGAGTGAGGAAATGGATCATGCATGGAAAGAAATTAAAAAAAACAAAGAAGTTTCCCTAACCATTGACCTGTTTTTCATCGGCTTGGTATTTTTTAGAAAAGAATTCAAGGAAAAGCAGGATTTTATTATTCGTTTCTAACTGAAGCGAGCAAATGTCATACTGAATTTGATTAGATTTGTGCCTCAATTCAGCTCCATGATCGTTGGTGTTTTAAAGGAAGTCGCCCCCGAAACTAGAGTTTCACTGATCGCTGAAGGCGCAGCACAATTGATTAAGAAAAATATTACCGTTTGGGTTGAGAGTGGCGCAGGAGAAAATGCGTTTTGCTCCGACAGCGATTACAAGGCTGTAGGTGCAGAAATAAAATCTGCGCAAGAGATTGCTCAAGGTGCGGATGTGGTATTGTCGATTCATGCTCCCAGTCTTGATCTCAGAAGTGGAGTGGTATTGATTGGCATGTACCAAGCGCGTTTTGAAACGGAAAGAATTCGCAAATGGAATGAGAAGGGAATTGTAGTGTTTAGCATGGATCTTTTGCCGCGCACCACGCGTGCACAAAGCATGGATATTTTATCGAGTCAAGCAAATATTGCAGGGTATAAGGCTGTCATTGTTGCATCAGCTGCCTACGGCAGGTACTTTCCTATGTTCATGACTGCTGCAGGAAGTATTGCTCCAGCCAAAGTATTGATTTTGGGTGCGGGTGTTGCCGGATTGCAAGCTATTGCTACTGCAAAACGTTTAGGTGCTGTTGTTGAAGTATTTGATACTCGACCTGCGGTTAAGGAAGAAGTACAAAGCTTGGGTGCTAAATTTATCGAAATACCTGGTGCTGCTGATGCTTCTTCTGCTGGGGGATACGCAGTAGAACAATCCGAAGATTATAAGCGCAATCAGCAAGCAAAAATTGCCGAAAGTATCGCCAAGGCCGATATCGTAATCACAACAGCACAAATCCCCGGGAAAAAAGCTCCTATTTTGATTACCGAGGAAATGCTAAATACCATGCGCAATGGAAGTGTTATCATTGACCTGGCTTCATCTACCGGAGGAAATACACCTGCAACCAAAGACCGAGAAACGGTTCAGCACAAAGGGGTTTCAATCATTGGAAACAGCAATCTGCCTGCAACGATGCCATCCGATGCCAGTAAATTGTATGGAAAAAATATTTTGAATTTCCTTCAGTTGATGATTGATAAAGAAGGAAAGCTGAATCCAGACGTTAACGATGATCTGGTTATCGGCTCAAGAGCAAAAGCATAAAAAAGCAAACCAAACGAATATGGATCAAATCTTAAACTGGCTTGCATCTCATCAGGAAATGATTTACGTGGTTACCCTAATGATTTTTGTGGGTATCGAAGTGATTGGCAGGGTTCCCAGTGTGTTGCATACTCCATTGATGAGTGGCGCCAATGCTATCCACGGTGTAGTTATCATTGGTGCCATCATTGTAATGGGTCAGGCCGAAGAAGGGAATACTGCAGCGTTGATCTTAGGATTTCTAGCAGTAGTTCTTGGTACCTTGAATGTAGTTGGTGGCTTTGTGGTTACCGACAGAATGCTAGAGATGTTTAAAAAGAAAAAATAATTTTCCAAAGTACTACACATGGAACTAAACATACTTGTACTCTGCTATCTCATGGGCTCAGTCACTTTTATTGTGGGATTGAAAATGTTGTCGAATCCGGCATCCGCTCGTAAAGGAAATTTAGTGGCTGCAGTGGGCATGACCGTTGCCATCTTGGGTACTATTTTTCTCTATGAAAAAGACGGACAAAAACTCGGTAACTATGCTTGGATCTTTGCTGCTCTCCTGATCGGAAGTGTAGTAGGTACATTAATGGCCAAGCGTGTTCAGATGACTGCCATGCCTGAAATGGTGAGTCTTTTTAATGGAATGGGTGGAGCGTGTGCTGCACTTATTTCGGTTATTGAATTCAGACATATTACACACGGTCAGGCTGAGGGTACTGTTGATTTTTTCAGTTCCTTAGATGGCACCACCTTGCTCATCATCATTCTCGGTTTAATCATTGGTGCCGTCTCTTTTGCCGGAAGTATGATTGCCTGGGGCAAACTCAACGGGTCCATCAAAGACTTCGCATTCAAAGGACAACACATCTTCAACATAGTTCTCTTGTTATTGAATTTAGGTCTCGGTGCATATATTGTTTTTGCAAGACCCGAAGAAACCGCTATGTTCTTCTATGTTATTGTAGGATTATCTCTTCTCTACGGTATTTTCTTTGTTCTTCCGATAGGTGGTGCCGATATGCCGGTGGTTATTTCTTTGCTCAATTCATTCACCGGAGTAGCAGCTGCTTGTGGAGGATTCTTGTATGATAATAAAGTAATGCTAACCGGTGGTATTCTTGTTGGAGCTGCAGGAACCTTGTTGACCATCCTGATGTGTAAAGCCATGAATCGTTCGCTTAGCAATGTGTTGATCGGTTCGTTTGGCGGAGGGTCAACTGCAAGTGCTTCAGGTCCCCTAGGCGGAACATACAAAGAAGTAAGTTTGAGTGATGCCGCTGTGGTAATGAGTTATGCCAATAAAGTGATGATTGTACCAGGCTATGGGTTGGCTGTTGCTCAGGCGCAGCACGTTTGCCATGAATTGGAAAAAACATTGGAAGCAAAAGGAGTTGAGGTGAAATATGCTATACATCCGGTTGCGGGTAGGATGCCAGGACACATGAACGTGTTGTTGGCGGAAGCGGATGTGAGCTATGATAAATTGTTGGAGATGGAACACGCCAACGAAGAATTTAAAAATACGGATGTTGTTCTCATCTTGGGAGCAAATGACGTTGTTAATCCCGCTGCAAAAAATGATCCCAGTTCACCCATTTACGGCATGCCCATTCTTGAAGTAGAAGATGCAAAGCATGTTATCGTAAACAAGCGAAGCATGAAGCCAGGGTATGCTGGAATTGAAAACCAATTGTTCTTCCAGCCCAAGACGTCTATGCTTTTTGGTGATGCTAAAAAAGCATTACAAGATCTTCTTGCTGAAATCAGAAACATCTGATGTGCACATGAACTAAGGTTTTGATTGCTTACTTTTATGCAATTAAAACGTTGTATATGCGCAAGCTGTTTTCATTTATTTTACCCCTGCTTTTTTTATCAATCGCCTCATTCGCACAACAGAAACTTTCTGGTTTTTTTGGAGATCAAATCCAAAAACAAATAGAACTGGAAAATAAGTTTGATCAATTTTTAGATGCGAAAAGTCAGGATACCTGGATGAAATTTTTAACATCCAAGCCTCACCACATCGGATCAACGCAGGGTAAACTCAATGCTGAATACATGGCAAACCTGTTCAAGCTATGGGGATATGAAACTGAACTTGCTGTCTATCATGTTTTATTTCCTACGCCTAAATTCAGATCACTTGAATTAATGGGAACTAAGCCATACAAGGCTAAATTAGAAGAGGGTGCTGTTAAAGAAGATGCAACTTCATCCATACGCGAGGAGCAGCTTCCTACCTACAATGCATATTCCGCAGATGGCGATGTTACTGCAGAATTGGTATTTGTCAATCGTGGTATACCAGCAGATTATGAAGAGTTGGAACGAATGGGCATCGGCGTAAAAGGAAAAATAGTTATCGCAAAATACGGCGGTTCATGGAGAGGTATTAAACCAAAGTTGGCTGCTGAACACGGAGCTATTGGTTGTATCATTTATTCTGATCCTAAAGATGATGGATATGGTGCAGGTGATGTATATCCTCAAGGTCCATTTCGGCCTGCACAAGGTGTGCAAAGAGGATCTGTTATGGATATGCCTGTATATCCCGGTGATCCTACAACTCCTGGATACGGATCCACACTCGATGCGAAACGCTTGAAACGGGAAGAGATAAAAACAATCATGAAAATTCCGGTAATGCCTATTTCGTATGAAGATGCTTTGCCGCTCTTGCAATCGTTGGAAGGTCCTGTTGTACCCGACTCATGGAAAGGCGGGCTTCCGCTTACATACCATACCGGGCCAAGCAAAGCCAAAGTTAGGTTGCAGCTTCAATTCAACTGGGACATCAAACCTTTATACAATGTCATTGCAAAAATGAAGGGTAGCGAATTCCCCGATCAATGGGTTATCCGTGGCAACCACCACGATGGTTGGAATTTAGGTGCTGCTGATCCCATTAGTGGAATGGTTGCTGAAATGGATGAAGCCAGAGCCATCGCTGAGTTGGTAAAAATGGGACATCGACCTAAGCGTACGGTTGTTTTTTGTGCATGGGATGGAGAAGAGCCAGCATTGTTGGGGTCTACAGAATGGGTAGAAGATCATGCCGCTGAATTGCAACAGAAAACAGTTGCATACCTCAATTCCGATGGCAATAGCAGAGGATTTATTGGTATTGGAGGTTCTCATGCACTTGAGCCTTTCTTCAACGAAGTTGCAGCAGATGTAATCGATCCCCAAACCGGAGTTTCTGTTCGTGACCGTCGGTATGCTCGTGCATTAGCCAATGCAGATAAATCAACAAAGACCAAGATGTACGGAAACAAATACATGAAAATCGGTGCCCTGGGTGCAGGTTCTGATTATTCTCCCTTCTTTCAGCATTTGGGTATTCCATCTGCCAACATCGGCTTTGGTGGAGAAGGCGATGGAGGAGAATATCATTCCATTTACGACTCCTATGATCATTTTACCAAATTCAAAGACCCGGGTTTTCAATATGGTATTGCCTTGGCCAAAACTGCCGGAAGAGCGGTATTGCGACTAGCCAATGCTGAGGTGCTTCCATTTGATTATAGCGTGTTAACAGGGACCATCGGAGATTATTTATCCGAATTGAAATTGATGTTGGAAAACATGCGTTCAGAAGTTGAAATGGAAAATAAATTGGTAGCAGAAAAAGTATATGCTCTTGCTGCGGACCCTCAAAAAAAGTTCAATCTCCCTCAAGCAGAATCTTCTGTTCCTTATTTGGACTTCAGTGCGGTTGATAACATCATGACGGAACTCAAGAAGTCAACTCAACAGTTGAAGCTAATTGCTGTCAATGCAGCAAAGTTGAATCAAGCAAAAATATCCGAGCTAAACCAACTCTTGTATACAGCTGAGCAAAAGCTTCTAGATGAAAATGGATT
>JAULVY010000137.1:0-2920 GCA_032110825.1 Chitinophagaceae bacterium
GAGAAGATGAAGTTTGCGCCCTCCTTGCCGATGGATGTATTGCCAAAAGGGGCAGAGCAGCAATTGATTGATTTATTGGGTTCGCAAACAGTGGCAGAGCATTTCACAGTGACGGATGTGCAAATGAAATTTGATCGTGCCTTTGAATCCAATGGTTTAAAAGGCGCTAAATATGAATTTGCCGTTGTCTCCGATGCCAATACAATTGGTCCAGAAATGGCTACTCCTTTGTACGATAAGTACTACGAATTTGCGCTAAAAGACACTGTAAATTACTTGATACATGTTTGGCCGCTGGTTTCTTTATCGGGAGAGGATGAAAGCAATTTGTCTCCAAATGAGAAATTATACCTTGTGTTGTATGACATGGATCAGTTTGTATTGAAATCTGTAAGTTGGATGATTGCTGTTGCGATTTTATTTACCCTGATCATTGTAACAGCGTTTTATTTAACTATTCGTACGATTCTCACACAAAAAAAGTTGAGTGAAATGAAAACCGATTTCATCAACAACATGACGCACGAATTACGCACACCACTTGCCACAATTGCCATTGCAGTAGATACGTTAAAAAATGAAAAAGTTATTGGGGATCGAGAGAAGTTAATTTCAATCGGACAAATCATCAAGTCGGAAAACAACCGCATGAATACGCAGGTTGAGCAGATTTTACAAGCAGCTCAATTGGATGTTAATCAGGTGTTGAAAGACAAAAAAGACCTTCATGTTCATGAGGTGCTGCAAAAAATTGAAAACAAGTTTGCACTTCAGGTTGCTGAACGAGGTGCAAAAATTCACTTTGAGTTGCGTGCAACAAACGATCTTGTGTCGGGCCACCCCGTTCACTTTGTGAATATGCTCAGCAACTTAATAGACAATGCACTTAAGTATTCAAAAGAAGAAGAGCCTGCTGAACTATTCATCCATACCGAGAATAAAAAAAGAACGATTGTGATCAGTGTAAGGGACAACGGCATAGGAATGACCAAGGAAACCCTTTCACGAATTTTTGATAAATTTTATAGAGCACATACTGGAAATGTGCACAACGTTAAGGGTTTCGGTTTGGGACTAAACTATACCCGCAAAATGGTAGAAGCGCATCATGGCTCTATTCATGTAGAAAGTAGTTTAGGCAAAGGTTCTGTTTTTACCGTTGCTATTCCCGTTCTCTAATTTTCATTTGATATTTTCAATAGAGAAGTATCGCCATAACTCAAAAAGCGATATCCAAGTTCCAGTGCTGTTTTGTATGTTTTTTTCCAATCCGTTCCCATGATAGCAGCGATGAGCAAGAGCAGCGTAGATTGAGGTTGGTGGAAGTTGGTAATTAGCATATTTACTACACGAAATCTGTATCCGGGAGTTATGCAAATCGATGTTCTGCCGGATAGTGTTTGAACGGAATTATTTTTCATTTCGTTGATCAAATGTCTAAGTGCTTCTGAAGCAGATGGCAGTGTTGTGTTTTCGTATTTCAAATGTTCCCATTGTGAAATACGGATATCATTCCAATTGGATTGCGTGTATTTCATTTTTTGCACAGCAACCCAATAAATACTTTCGATGGTTCTCATGGAAGTGGTGCCAACCGCAACAAGAGCAGAAACGTGCTCAATCCATTTTTCAATCGATTGCATCTCTACTTCAAAATACTCTTCATGCATTTCGTGTTCACCAATGGCATTGGCCTGAACAGGCTTGAATGTTCCAGCACCTACATGCAGTGTAACAAAACTGGTTTCAGTATTTTTCTGTTTCAATTTATCCATTATGCGCTCAGTGAAATGCAGACCTGCTGTAGGAGCAGCTACGGAACCTTCATCTTTGGCATAGATGGTTTGGTATCTTTCTTTATCGTTGATATCGGATTCTCTTTTGATATACGGTGGCAGAGGAATTGCACCAGCTGCATTAATCACTGAAATAAATGGACCAGGGATATTCCAAGTAAACTCAATCAAAACAAACTGATCATGAATCTGTTTTTTTTCTGCAATCAATCTCCCCGTTTGATTTTGCAATGAATATTCCAACACAAGGGCGTCATTGCTTTTCCATTTTTTGAGTCCACCTACCATGCATTTCCAAGTGCTTGTATGGGTATCATATAATGCTTGGTAGTTTCCATTTTGCGGTTCGAGTAAAAACAATTCAATTTTTTTCTGCTCTGCAGTAAGAAAAAACAAACGTGCTGCAATAACCTTGGTTTGATTGAAAACCAGCAACCCGTCTTTGGGCAGATAATCATCCAGATTATAGAAATGATCGTGTGCTATTGATCCTTGATCCCAAACCAAAAGCTTGGACTCATCTCTTTGCGGTAATGGCAGGTAGGCGATATGATGTTCAGGCAAATCGTATGTATAGTCTGCCATTGAAATTTCCCGGATAGTGAAAGGATTTTTCATAATTAACATGATATACACAGGATATCCACATCCCAGATTGGTTTAATCACATGATTTTGGGCATATTCCCCTGAAACACAGTCTTGTAGCCGTTTTAAGCTGTGGAAAAATATAGAATGGCGAAATGGGGTGTAAAAGTGGGAAATTGTGTTAATTTGTGTCATTAAATGTTTTATTTCTAATTCATTGTAAATGATAGGGTTTATAGGAGAATATGAGGCTACGATCGACAGCAAAGGTAGGTTTCTTCTTCCTGCAGGCATAAAAAAACAGCTTCCAGAAGGGGAACAGCCTGTTTTTGTTATCAACCGCGGATTTGAGAAATGCCTCTCCATGTACCCTGTGCAAAGTTGGAAGCCTTTGTACGAAAGCATCAGCTCGTTAAATGATTTTGATCCGAAAGTGAGGGAATTCAGGCGCTATTTTCTCAATGGCGCTATGCAAATCGAATTGGATAGTGCGGGTAGGCTTTTGTTGCCTAAGAGCTTGATGGAACATGGGGGATT
>JAULVY010000137.1:2930-7699 GCA_032110825.1 Chitinophagaceae bacterium
TGGAAAAGGATATCGTTTTGGTGTCCGCTGTTAACAAAATGGAAATTTGGGATAAAAATAAGTATCAGCAGTTCTTTGAAAACTTTTCACCCGAAACCTTTAGCAACCTTGCTGCAGAGGTGATGGCGAAGAAAGACCAACCATGAAAAATTAATCCACCATGCTTGAGAAAAACAGCGGGGTAGACTCACTTCAAAATAGTAGCCAGTCTTACCATATCCCTGTTTTGCTTACTGAATCGGTGGATGCCCTGATTACCGACTCCTCCGGTGTATATGTCGATTGTACATATGGTGGAGGAGGGCATTCGAGGGAAATACTTTCGAGGCTTAGCCCCAAAGGAAAGCTTTTTGCATTTGACCAAGACGCAGATGCACAAGCAAACCTTGCTGCTGATACACGCCTCGTATTCATTCCCCATAATTTCAGGCTGATCTCACGCTTTCTTCGCTTACATCATATACAGTCGGTCGATGGTATTTTAGCTGATCTGGGCGTTAGCAGTCATCAATTTGATGAGCCTTCAAGAGGATTTTCAATTCGAGCTGATGCCTCATTGGATATGCGAATGGACACCCGTTCGCCTATAACGGCAGCTACGTTGATAGAACAATCAAGCGCTGAAGAACTCCAACTGATTTTTCAGGAGTTTGGCGAAGTCACCAATTCCAAGTCGCTAGCCCAACTGTTATTCAATCAATCTCAGCGAGCGCCCATCAAAACTATCGAAACATTCAAGTCGGTAATCGCACCCTTGGTCAAAGGAAACCCCAATAAATACTTCGCACAAGTATTTCAGGCATTGCGAATGGCAGTGAACGACGAAATGGGGTCCTTGAAAGAGTTGCTGGAGCAATCCGCTTCTCTGGTAAAGAAGGAAGGCCGACTGGTTGTGATCACATTCCACAGCATTGAAGACCGAATGGTTAAGCGGTATCTCAAAACTGGGTTTACGGAAAATGTGGAGGAGGATCCCTTGTTCGGAATTAAACAGCCGGCTCCATTCGAGCCATTAACGAAAAAACCGATTGAGCCTTCTGGTGAAGAGTTGAAAAGAAATCCTAGATCACGAAGTGCACGACTTCGAGTAGGTATAAAAAATTAAAGCACGCATCATGCAAGAAGAAAAAAAAGACAACACATGGTTTTTTATCAATCAGAAATGGTTGGTTAAAAACGTGCCGTTTTTTCTTTATTTATCTGCGTTGGCTGTCGTTTATATCTACAACGGACACCATGCCGAAAAAGCCATCAAGGATATCAACAAAACAAACCGAGAGCTTAAAGATTTGCAGTACGAATACAAGATGATACGAAGCGAATGGATGTTCTTGACCAAGCAATCTGAAATCATCAAAACAGTAGAACCGCTGGGAGTAAAGCAAATTCTTGAGCCACCAATAGCCTTAGAGGATACAACAAAACCAATTACCCAATAGCCGTTGGAAACGAAACGCGACATACTCTGGAGAAGTTATTTGATCTACTTGATCATGCTTATGATTGGAATACTTGTGTTTGCCAAAGCACTTTATATCCAACAAGTAGAGGGAAGCTATTGGAAATCCGTAAGCGATAGCCTTCACCTAGAGTATAGAGAAATGGATGCGGAACGAGGAACCATTTATAGCGAGGATGGCAGAATGTTGAGCAGTTCTATTCCGTTTTTTGACATCTATCTTGATTTTGGTGCAGAAGGTATTCAAGAAAAAAACGGTACTCGTTTCAAAAAGAATGTTGACAGTCTAGCCATTCAGCTTTCATCTATATTAAATGGAGGATCTCCAGCAGTATATAAAAGAGAATTGATGGGAGTTTTTGCTCGGCAGGAACGGTACCATTTATTAGAAAAAAATATCGACTTCAATCAATACCAAGCGCTTCGCCAGGTGGGTTTTATCAGCAAAAACAAAAATAAAAATGGATTCATTTTTGTTGAGAAAGAAAAACGGTTAGCGCCATTTGGTTTACTTGCAAACCGAACGATTGGGCTATCCAGACAATACATTGATTCAACCGGTAATTTGGTTTCAAAGAACGTTGGACTTGAAAAGACCTACGATAGCTTGTTGCGCGGAATAACAGGAAAAAGGTTGGTCAGGAGAATCGCCGGCGGTGCGTATGTTCCGGTAGCCGGTTCAGAAATAGAGCCTGAAAACGGGAAAGATATTATCACAACAATCGATATCAATATTCAAGATATTGCCCAGCAGGCCCTATTGAAAGTAATGGAGGAAAACGAATGTACCAGTGGCACCTGCATTGTGATGGAAGTGAAAACTGGCAAGATCAAAGCTATCGCAAATCTCGGTCGTCAGCCCAACGGAACCTATATCGAAGATTTAAATCATGCTATCCTTAGATCTGAACCTGGATCAACTTTTAAATTGATTACACTGATGTCTGCGTTAGACGATCAATACATCAACTTGGAAACCCGGGTGAATATTGAAGGGGGAAAATGGGATTTCAGCGGAAGAACGGTATGGGACAGTGAAAGGCATAGCCGAACGGACGTAAATTATCAACAGGCATTCGAGTTGAGTTCAAATGTTGGAATGGCAAAGCTTGCTGTAAACTATTATTACAAGAATCCTCAAAAATTTATAGACCATCTCAAGAAATTAAAATTGGATGGTCCAACAGGCATAGATCTAGAAGGAGAATCAAAACCCATCATACCCAATCCTGCAGGCAAGAATTGGAGCAATGTTACACTTCCTTGGATGAGCTTTGGATACAACCTAGCAATTAGTCCATTGCAAACCCTGTCTGTATACAACGCCGTTGCAAACGGAGGTAAATTAATGAAACCATACCTGGTGAATTCAGTTGTTCAAAATGGAAAAATTGTAAAGTCCTTTCAGCCTGTCGTAATGGTAGATTCTATCTGTAGTCAAAAAACACTGGAACAGCTACATACTTCTTTGGTTGGAGTAGTGAACAATGGAACAGCCAAGAGTCTTCAATCGCCTTTCTTTCAGTTGGCCGGTAAAACCGGTACGGCACAGGTTGCAAATGGGAACAGAGGATACACAGATCATATCTATCAAGCTTCGTTTGCTGGCTTTTTCCCAGCCGACAATCCCAAGTATTCTTGTATCGTAGTTATAAAGAACAAACCGTTTGCAGCTAAGTATTATGGGGCATTAGTGGCGGGTCCCGTATTTAAAGAAGTTGCAACGAAGCTTTTTACAATAGATCCTGAGTTATATGCCAGTTACGCGCATAAAAAATTTGCTGATACCAGTAAATCGGTATGGGTAGGTTCTCAAAAAGATTTTTCTACCATTTCAGGTCAACTCAATCAAAAAGCATATTCCGGAAATACAAACTCGGAATGGACTAAGATGCATGTGCAGAATAAAAATATTCAATCTGAGTCGATCACCATTTCTAGGAATACCATGCCGGATGTTATTGGTTTTGGATTGAAAGATGCTCTTGATGTTTTAGAGCGTCAATCCTTGCAAGTCATTGCACAAGGAAAAGGAAAAGTAAGTCAGCAATCTATTGTGCCTGGAGCTCCAATACAAAAAGGACAGACCATTTACCTCACCCTTGGAAAAATGATTGAATAATCATGGCAGTATTGCAAGACATATTATACAAGGTGAGAATCAAAACCATACATGGGAATACCCGAGTATCATTACGTGATGTGCAAATTGATTCACGTCGAGTTCAATCTGGTTCTTGCTTTATCGCAGTGCGAGGAAGTAAGATCGATGGCCATGACTATATCCAAGCTGCAATTCAGCAGGGGGCTATTGCAATTGTATGCGAAACACTTCCTCAACAGTTGAATGCGGATGTAACATATGTGCTAACTCCGGATGCTGCTCATGCCGCCGGTATTCTTGCACATGCCTTTTATGGCGATCCATCAAGCAAGGTCAAATTGATTGGTATTACTGGAACAAATGGTAAAACAACTGTAGCTACACTGCTGTATAAACTTTTTAATGCACTAGACCTGAAATCCGGTTTGATTTCTACGGTACATTATAAAATTGGAAATAAAGAAATTCCTTCATCTCATACTACCCCAGATGCCATTTCTCTCAGTGCATTGTTAGCGCAAATGGTGAATGAGGAATGTGAATATGTTTTTATGGAAGTGAGCAGTCATGCTGTTCATCAACAGCGCATTGCCGGACTTCAGTTCACCGGCGGCGTATTTACCAATATCACACACGACCATTTGGATTATCATAAAACATTTGATGAGTACATCCGTGTTAAAAAATCATTTTTTGATCACTTGGGGTCAAAAGCATTCGCTATTTCCAATATGGATGATAAAAATGGTGCCGTGATGTTGCAAAATACTGCGGCAGATAAATTCTATTATAGCTTAAAATCTGTTGCAGATTTCAAAGGAAAAATCATTGAATCTGAGTTAACAGGATTGCACATGATTGTTAACGATCAAGATGTTCATTTTAGGTTGATTGGAGAATTCAATGCATACAACCTCCTGGCTGTTTACGCTGTAGCGATTTGTTTGGGTGAAGACAAACAAGATGTATTGCGTATGCTCAGCAGTCTTACCGGTGCGGAAGGTCGATTTGATTGGCAGCTGTCTTCTAAAGGAAAAATCTTGGGTATTGTTGACTACGCCCATACTCCAGATGCATTACTGAATGTATTGTCTACATTGAAAAAAATAATCAAGGGAGATGAGAACCTGATTACCGTTGTGGGTTGTGGAGGAGATCGAGATCGGTCCAAACGCAAACTCATGGCTCGCGCTGCAGCTGAATTCA
>JAULVY010000138.1:0-2334 GCA_032110825.1 Chitinophagaceae bacterium
AGGAACTCTCTATCATTGTATGGATTTTTTTGGTTGATAACCATTGCTAAAAGAAAACTAATCAATGTGATCAAGACTAGGGGTGTAAAAATTTTTGCAATCAGCGGAGAAATGCGATTAACCAAGCTGGGATTGTTTTTGACTAAATAGGTAGCAATGATGGGGACAGCAGGAAGCCCCCACACTAAGGCAAACTTGGTATAAAATATCTCAATATTTAATCCGATGAGGTTAAAAAGTCCAAACGTCATGGCTGTAAATACAAAACCCGTAATGAGGAGAAGTCCGGTCATGATCGCTAAGTTTCCATTGAATTTTAAAAACTCAATGCGCAAAAACTGGTTGTTGGGGTTTTCTCCCAATGAAGTGAATCCCCATATCGACCATAAGAAGAATGGCAGATGTAAGTAAGCAAGAAGTAGTGTATCACTTTTTATATTGGTAGGAAGAAAATTGATATAGAGCGCAGAGATCCCGAATAAAATAAATGGAGTAAGCCAACGGTTGATTTTTAGTTTTTGTTTCCATAAAAAATACGAGGCTAATACGGGGATAACAATCAATCCCGCATTTCGCTGGTAGAATAAATCGTTTTCCCATCCAAAGAGATCCGGAAGTTTTGCAAGAATGCCGGCAATGGTTATGCATATTACAATGAAGATAATTTCAGGTTTGTACAAAAAGATAGAGTCCTTTGTGGAATAGGTTAGGCGCTCATTCCAGGCTTGGGCAAGCGGCTGTTCTTTAACCGAAGAAGGTAATTGTTGAAAAGCGTGCTTAAATTCTAATTTATTTTCTTGGTACAGTTTTTCCAATGCAGCAGGATTAGAAATATGTTGTAAGAGAATATCTTTCATTGTTCTATGTTTAAATTGATTGTTTAATTAATTTTTCAAGGGCATCGATGTGTTCTGAAAATGCTTTCTTACCCTTTTTGGTGACGGCGTAGGTGGTATTTGGTTTTTTGCCAATGAATTGCTTACTCACTACTACAAACTCATTTTTTTCCAGTGCAGTTAAGTGGCTGGCAAGATTTCCATCAGTGATATTGAGTAATTTTTTCAATGAAGGAAAATCAACTTCGTCATTAACCATGAGTATGGACATGATGCCCAAACGAACGCGACTTTCAAAAGCTTTATTCAGTTCGGTGATCACGCTTTTGTTTTTTCATGTTTCTGGTAAATGAGAATTCCGTAAACGATGTGTAAGATTCCAAATCCGGTAGCCCAGAAAAGCAATCCTGATTCTGTATAATAGGATGCAATCAATCCCAAGCTGAGTTCGATGATGCCCAATAAACGAATATCGGCGATGGTATATTTACTGGAATTGATGAGAGCCAATCCATAGAAAATCAATGTTGCCGGAAGCACAAGATCAAATTGTTCTGCATTGAAAAGTATGAGGCAATAAATACCTCCAGCTAGGAGGGGAATGAAAAGATTAATTAGGAAACGCTTTGCAGTGGAATCCCAAGCATCGATTTGTTTTCTTTTTGCATTGCGCTCTGCCATCACGATTTCAACCAGCAATGAGATCAGTAGCAGGCTCCCAAACAAGAGTAAGAGGATGCTCTGGTTGGTTGAATTGAATTCAATTTTAGTTTTTACAATCCAGGCTACGATGAGTGATAGCAACCCGTTAACAATACCTGCAATACCGCTGAGTGGGAGGTATCGCGAGGACATTTCCATGTAATTTTTTATGTCGCGTATGGCCTCCAAGTGGTCTTTGTTCGATTCCATTTTTAATAATTAAAAGTACTTTGAAATACAAAGTAAATGATTTGTTGTCAAACGTCCAAGAAAAATACAGGGAAGCGAACCATGCACCTCGAGTTGAAATGAAAGGAGCAAAAATCATTCAAGTGAAACCCGGAGAAACCATTTCATTGAAAGCAACTATCAGTGACCCAGATGGGAATGGTGTATTTATTAAATGGTGGCAGTTTGTAAAAGTAAAAGGCGAGGCCACTCTTTCCATTTTAAATCCAACGTCTGCTGAAACAAAGATCCAGATTCCGAATGATGCAAAAATGGGAAACGAATATCATGTTGTTGTAGAGGTTAGTGATGATGGTGTACCTGCATTGACGCGATATCAAATAATTGAGTTGCGTTTGCAGTAAAAGAATTTTGAATTTACCAATACCAATTTATCATCTTTCTGGCGTTCAATTCTGCACATTTTTTAAATGAAAAAACTCTCATTATCAATATTTTATGTATAAATAGGTATACTTTAAAATACAAGCCTGATCTAATTTTCCATTGATTATAAATTATTTATGTCTTCATACTACATGAATATGTAGTATTCCTTTTTCGTTTT
>JAULVY010000139.1:0-2162 GCA_032110825.1 Chitinophagaceae bacterium
GTTCCCAATAGTCTGCCTCCCATGGTGCAGGCCATGCGCTTGCAAGAAAAAGCCAAACAAGTTGGATTTGAATGGGAAAACAAAGAACAGGTTTGGGAAAAGGTAAAAGAAGAAATGCAGGAGTTGCAAGCAGAAATCATTGCAAACGATGCTATGGAACAAGGGGAAGATAAGATCAATCAAAAAAGTAAAATAGAAGTGGAGATGGGCGATCTGTTTTTTTCAATCATTAACTATGCCCGATTCCTCAATATTGATGCAGATCATGCACTTGCGCTGACCAACAAAAAATTCAAATCCCGATTTCAGCAAATGGAGACTATTGTTTCTGAGCGTGGACAACGGATGACGGATTTGTCATTGAATCAAATGGATGAGATCTGGAATGAAGTAAAAAAGCGATAACGCGACTAGCTGAGATTAAGAATATCCAAAAGCAGGCATCACTTTGATTGTATAAACGACTCAAACTCCACCAACGAGAAACTCGAAAGATTATTCTTTGTTTTCAATCCACCTTTTTGCGCTACCAAAACTCCATACCGGGTATCGGTAAAACCTGCAATATGGTGTGCATCTGGATTAATAGATAATAATGCACCTTTCTCTTGAGCTCGGGCTATCCAACTCCAATCCAAATCCAATCTTCTGGGATGTGCATTGATCTCAATTGCTACTTTATTAGCAATACAGGCATCGATTATTTTTTCATGATCAATAGGATAGCCTTTTCTACTCAGTAAGAGCCTTCCCGTTGGATGGCCTAAAATGTTGGTAAATGGATTTTCAATTGCTCGCATCAGCCTTTGCATGGCTTTTTCTTCACTCATCTTTAAATTGGAATGCACCGAGGCAATGACCAAGTCAAAGGTTGATAAGATGGAATCGCTATAATCCAGAGCCCCATCGTTCAAAATATCGCTTTCCACGCTCTTGAATATGCGAAAGGGGGTCAGTTTGGCATTCAACTCATCTATGTACTGATGCTGAGCCTTTATGCGGTCTTCATTCAGTCCATTGGCATAAAAAGCCGACTTACTGTGGTCGCTGATCACCAGGTACTCATACCCGGCAGCTATACAGGCCTTAGCCATATTCTCAATGGTATCCGTTCCATCACTCCAGTCGGAATGGGTATGAATTATGCCCCTGATCTGATCTGGTTGAATGATATCCGCGATATCGGCTTCACTCACCTTTTGCAAGGATGCCGGATCTTCTCTTAAATATGCCGGGAAATAGGGTAGCGACAACCTTGAAAACAACTCTTTTTCTTCCGGATCTTCCGCAAATGCGATTCCCTTCTCTTTTAATGCACCCATAAAAGCGTCAGATCCGCTTTTTAAAAATGCTTCCCAATTCAATTGCTGGGGTTGAGTGCAGTAAAAAACCAGTTTCACTTTCTCTTGCCCCATAGCCCGAACTACTTCTTCCTCTTCACTTATTTCAAATGCATTTTCCTTTAAAAAATCCTTAAGCAAATCAACCGATACATCAGTAACCCATACCAATTCATCCAACGTGGGCATCTGGCGAATAAAATCGCCTGTGATTCGGAATCGGTTGGACGGAAATTGTTTTTCAAACACTTCTTGCATATGCAAGGCATAGGTTTCAATTTCTGCAAATAGAAAATGTCCTTGATTTCGTAAAAAATATTCGATAGCCTCTGCAACATTGGCCTGCGTTTTTTCTCCAAATCCTTTATACAACATCAACCTGTTTTCATTACAGGCATAAAGCAATTCACCAATGCTTTCAATTCCCATTTCTTTCCAAATGGTTGATATTTTCTTTGGACCCAGTCCCTTAATCTGTAGCATTTCTAAAATTCCCGGGGGGGTCTTGGAAACGATTTCTTCCAGGGCGGAAAGCTTGCCTGTTTCTAAAATTTCAATGATTTTCTTTGCCGAAGATTCCCCGATCCCTTTTAAAGTAAACAACTGTTCACGAGGAATTTCTGCTAAAGCAACACCAAGTTTATCGATTGTGAAAGAAGCAGATGAATACGATTTTGCTTTAAAACTATTCTCTTGATGTATGTCCATCAACTTGCTGAGCAAGCCAAACATATCTGAAATAGCACTGTTGGAAACCGACAACGTAAATGTATTTAGGGAGTAAAGTTAGTCTTTAATCCATAGCAGCAAATCCAGTGGTGG
>JAULVY010000140.1:0-6178 GCA_032110825.1 Chitinophagaceae bacterium
ATGCATAAGAAAAACTGGACTTAAAAACTCACTACAGAATTGCCTATATGCAACCCATGGATCCCCGTTCTTAAAAAAGGTAAAAGAACTTGTGTCAAACATAATCGCCTTACCAGACTCAAAATAAAAGTTATATGGAGTTGCATCTTTTAAAATCATCCCATGTTTTAAAGCCAATCTATTTATAATTAAATAGGTTGAGATTGCTTTTAACCACTGATTGAAGCTCCATTCAAATGGATAGCTCTGAAAGCCAATTTGTTTGGGTAAGATTTTTTTGTAAATATTTGAAAATGAATGATCGATATTTTTAGATGGTAATGGCTCTGAATTCACTTCTTCGTGAGGAATCATAACTCCTTCTGAAATAAGAGCATCATATAGCCCAGAGTTAATTAAATGATCGTATTCTGCCTTGTATTCATTGAAAATGTACCGGTAATACCTCGCCCCTTCTTTCACAACTCTTGCTGCATCATCTCTAAATGATAAATAGTTGTTTATAGGTGGTTTTTGATCAACTTCCTTTTTCATTATTGATATTTCCAGGCTTTCTCTGATTTTTATTTCTGCCGAATCTGAATTTTAGAAAGGCTACGATCCTTTTAAAAAATACTGCTGCTGTCAAAATTCCTGATAATATTGCTTGAAATAATAAGCTTCCAGAACCTGGATCGATATATAATAATTGTATCATATTAATTTATTATTGGTCTTATGAAAGATGTTAACATAGCATTTAATAATTAAAAATTGTATTTTTATTTGCGTTCAACTCCTCTTGTTGTTATTTCGCCAACTCCAAGTTTCCGATGTACTCTACCAGCAATACCGCCTGTCTGATTTCCATGAACATCTGACGCTGGTTGTTGGATAAGTTGTCTGCTTTGTTTGCCATCAGATCCTGAACGGCTTGTTGCAATTCTGCAACACTCATATCGCCCAGGTAGGCGTAGTATGCAAGCTGCTCATTCAAATCTTTTTTCAATGCAGCAGCTACTTTGTCGGCGAGTTTTTTATCGCCTGCACGAATGGCTGCTTCCAGGAACTGTGTGCTTGCAGTATTGTGAATGTTCTGCCTGCTGATCAGTGCGTAGGGGAAATTTTCCTGCAACATATTTTTGTCACAGATGTTCAATAATTCAATTGCTTTTTCTTTTTGTCCCTCGATCACCAATTGATTGGCAGTCTCTGCGTAAGCCTGACGAATACCAATCAAATGTCTTCTGTTTTCCTCATCAAAATACACTCCCTTCACATGAGCATTTCCAAATGAGAATTTGTTTTTCAATACATCATAAGAAGCCCTGGCATTCAACATATTCTGACCAACCATCGGAACAAGTTGATAAACCTGTCCGGTTACACGTAAATTGGTTGCGAATCCAAGTTCACCAAATGGTGAGGTGAAACAGATAGGTCTGTTCCATTTATTTGCTGCAATGATGTTGAGCACAGCGAGGTCATTCTTCATCAGGATATCCTTCGGAATATCGAACCTGATCTCGGAAAGCACACTGTCACTTGGTTCAGCGATGCTATTTTTTCTTACTACCGCGGCATCAACTGGGACACTCACTTTCTTCACCGGCAAATAGTTCATCATCGTACCATCCTGCATTTGCAGTTGATTCGCAGGGTCATCAGAACCTACAAAATCATGCATGAGGCTGTATAGATCAACATACCTGTTTTGGTCGGAAACACCCGGACGATCATAGAAGCGAACGTAATCGCGCTTGCCGCCTTCGATTTGTTCGGCTGACCAAATCACGTCAATAGGGGCGCTGTTGTTGAGCTTGTAGCGCAATTGATTGATGTACCAGTCGATTCCCAACAAAGAATAGTTGATGACACGAATATCTTTTCTGATGCCCTCTACTTCCTGTGCATACCACAACGGATAGGTATCGTTGTCGCCAAATGAAAACAAGATGGCGTTTGGAGGACAACTCTCCAAATAATTTTTTGCAAGATCTCTGGCAGTTTGTTTCTTGCTTCTGTCATGGTCATCCCATTCTTCAGCAGCCATGATGGTTGGAACTGCAAGCAGACAAATGAATGCAGCTGAGGCATTCGCGACTGACTGCCCAGTGAATTTTGCCAACCAATCTTTGATTTGCATTACACCCAATCCAATCCAAATTGCAAAAGCATAGAACGAGCCTACATAAGCATAGTCACGCTCACGCGGCTGGTTGCCGGCCTGGTTCAAATAAAACACAATGGCCAATCCCGTGAAAAAGAACAACAGGAAGGAAACAAAAGAACCTTTCTTGTCTTTGTTGTATTGGTAAAAAATTCCAAGCAAGCCAAGGATGAATGGCAGTGCATATAGTTTGTTGTTCGCCTTGTTGTTTTGAATGCTGGATGGAAGCTTGCCTTGGTCTTTCAATGCAGCGTTGTCGATTGCCTTGATTCCAGTTATGGTATTGGCGTCGCGCACGTTCCCGAATCCCTGCAAATCATTTTGTTTTCCAATAAAATTCCAACCAAAATACCTGAGGTACATCCAGCCAATCTGATAGCTCAGTGCCCAGCTGATGTTATGGGCCATGGTTGGTTTTTCGCCGTCTTCCAAATTCAGCCAACGCTGATAGAAACTCGCATGCCCTTGGTCATTGCTCGCATCCCAAACACGTGGCAACAGCATTTTATCTTCTGCTTCGTAAACGGGGATTTGTTCTTTGCCAACAGCCAGGTATTTATCCTTGCCTTTTACGAATTTCATTTCACCTTCTTCATAATCAACTGGCTTTGCTGTGAACACCTGTCCATATAGCAATGGAAAATCTCCATACTGCTCGCGTCCAAGGTATCCTTCCAAGCTCATCGGATTGTCAACATTGTACATGTCGATCGAAGGATTTGCACCGGAGCGAATCATTGTGGTGAGGTAGGTTGAATATCCCAATAGCATGAATGCAAAAGACCACATAGAGAGTTTTAAGAAATAAGGATTTCTTTTCAATGCAGGTAGACCGTATGAGGCCGCAGCATATGCACCACCGAGTATGACGATCAATTTCAAAATACTTGTTCCGCTTGAGCCACTTGATACGAAGGGATACAGGATTGAAAGTGAAAACAAAGCCAACCAAATACCAAATTGTGTAGTAGTGATTTTGGATGACTGGGATATTTTGATGCCGAAATAAATCAACGCAATCAATGCTACAAAATAGGTTGCGAATCCGCTGAAGAATGGAAGCCCCAGCGAGTTCACAAAGAAAATATCAAACTGTCCGGCTGATTTAATGGTGTATTGGATTACTACTTTTTGTGTTACACCAGTGATGATGCAACCAATGATGAAAGCCCAGAAGGTTCCCCATTTGGTTGATTTGTAACGCTTGTAATAATATACCATTACAATCGCAGGGATTGTCAACAAATTCAAGAGGTGTACACCGATAGAGAGCCCCATCATAAAGAAAATCAGGATGATCCATTTGTCAGCACCTGGTTGGTCGGCTGCATGTTCCCATTTCAGCATCATCCAGAAAACCAGGGCAGTAAAGAAAGAGGAGAGTGCATATACCTCACCTTCAACAGCGCTGTACCAGAAGGAATCAGAGAAAGTATAGGCCAGGGCGCCAACTACGCCGGCTGACATGATGGTGAAGATTTGGTTGCCGCTGAGGACCTCATTCGATTTTTGGACAATTTTTCTTGCAAAGTGGGTGATCGTCCAGAAGAGGAACATGATCGTGAATCCACTTGCCAAGGCACTCATGATATTGACTGATTTTGCAGCAGTCAGTGGATCATCGCCATGGATGATGATGAATAAACGTCCCAAGATCACAAACAATGGTGCTCCAGGCGGATGTGGAATCTGCAGTTTGAAGCAAGAGCTCACGAATTCTCCGCAATCCCAGAGACTGCCACCTGCTTCCGCAGTCAGGATATACACTGAGCAAGCGATGACCGTCACGATCCACCCTACAATATTGTTGATCTTGTTGAAAGAGTTCATTTTCTTTTATTTAAGTAGACAAATATAAAGAAACAACAGTCAATCAGCCGTTATCGGGTTGTCAAGTTGTCGGGTAATACGGTTCAAATCCAGTCTGATAACAATGATAACTAGGACAACGATGACAACCTTTATTTTGTGCATAAATCATTTTGAAAAACTGTAAAAACCTCTTACTTTTGCCGACCCGTTTAACGGAGTGGATTGAACTCGTAGCTCAGTTGGTAGAGCAATACACTTTTAATGTATGGGCCCTGGGTTCGAGTCCCAGCGGGTTCACCGAAAAGGACTTCTTTGAAGTCCTTTTTTTATGGAAAAAAAATCATTAGATAAGGAGTTTTTTCACTCAGGCTATTTCCCCAAAACATTTAATTTTCTGTTAGAACTCTAAACTGGTAGAGCATCCCGACTTTAGTCGGGAGGGCCCTGGGTTCGAGTCCCAGCGGGTTCACCCCCCAAAGCCGGCACTTGCCGGCTTTTTTATTAGGTTCTTAACCTATTGGTTAGATTGAAAAAAGTTTTTCACATCCTGATTATCAATTCTTTACAATTTTTTCTAAGTTTTTTGTTAAATCGCAAATATTTTCTACCTTTTACCCCTGAATTGTGCCTCTAATTTATGGGTACATAAAATAAATTAATCATCGTTATGAGAAAATTTTACTCAAACACCAGACTTTTTATCCTGTTTTTATTGTTTGTTGCACTTCAGTCAACAAATCTTTTTGCGCAAACTGCAAAGAGGATAGTTGTAAAATCAGGCTACTCAGGTTCAAGTACTGATACTACTGCAACAATCAAAGCAGCAGTGGATGCCGCTGTAAGCAGAGACTCCATTATTGTTCTGGAAGGAACTTTCAAGGAAAAATTTGCCATCACAGGAGGTAAGGAAAAGATTGTAATGGGATCATTGTTCCTATTGGATGGTGATACTTCTCATATTCGTAAAACAATCATTTCTGGTAGTGGCGTTACCCAAAACAGCAAGAATGATGTTTTAGCGGGATTTTATACCAACACTTATGATACAGTTGCTTTCAAATTTATAGGATTCACAATTGATAGTGCAGCGAAATGGGCCATGGATGCCCGTGGTGGTTTGGTATCTGATTGTATTTTCAGAAACTCTGGATCTCTCCAAACCATTCCGTTCTATTTTCAAGCAACTAGATTGAGGAATATCACCGTTCATAATAACTTGGGTGGAGCTATTGTATTTTTTCAAGGATATGGACTAAATAATTCAGGCTCAGCATTCTCGTATAGTAATATTGAAAACTCCATTTTTTATAGAAACAAGGCTGTTGCACAAACAAATGTTGATTATCAAGCACCGGTATGGCCAGGATGGGGTTCGATCGTAACCTTCAGTTCAGATACAAAAGGTAAAGTAGTAAACTCCATTTTTTATAACAACAGCGGTGACAACCTATTCAATTATGGAGGTCATAATATCACCGATACGCTCGATTTTATCAACAACGTCATTTATAAAAACAATACCCGTACTGCATCTTTCAGATCTTGGGAAGGTGATAATGGAAGAGAAAACATAATATCTCGTTGGTACAACAATATCATTGACAATAATTATAAGTTAGCCACTGAATCAAATAATTCAGAATTCAGGTGGGGTGGGGATAGACCACATACTTATCAATTAAGAAATAATATTCTAGCCGAAGCGATAAACACCGATAACCAGACAGGTTTTCGCAACTCATTTACATGGGATCATTTAGATTCAATAATTGCAACTGTGACATTTGTTGATACCGCTAATCTAAATTTTACATTGCGAGACAACAATCCAGGGTTTGGTGGAGGAAAATCTGCTGCTTTTGTGCCAACTGATGATTTTAACGGAAATGCAAGACCAAATCCTACCGGATCAAATGTAGATATCGGTGCAATAGAAACTTCTTTATCTGCTCCATTACCACAGGTGACTTCACTGCAAAATGCTTTGATCAGCTCCAAGCGCTCTGTGAAGGTCAACTACAAGGTTTTGAACTTTCCGGCAATTGATTCGATCATAATCTACAGAGCCACTAGTCGTGATACCTCTGTAATTCTTGGAAGCCCAATTGATACCATAAAATTCAAAACTTCTGATCAGCCAACTTTTGTTGATACCAATGCAATTGCAAACAATACCAAATACTATTATCTCATAAAGACTTTCTATGCAAATAAGCT
>JAULVY010000141.1:0-2971 GCA_032110825.1 Chitinophagaceae bacterium
TCAAGCCCCATTCGATTGCCGATGATGTTGTTGAATGTGTATTTGAAAAATCAGCATGACCCTCATATACAACATGAATTTTTGCTCTCAAATCCGGTAGAATGGTTCCAAGCCTTTCTTTTACATAATTTGAGGGCACAATGATGCCGGCTGCTTTTTTTGCACCCCACACTCCAAGACTTTTGAAAAATGCCAGCCATATTGGGTTGTAATAACTTGGATGATCAAAGAAAAAGCAGTCGTGAAAAACCGTATAATATTTTGTTTTATATCGAAGAATGGGTAAAAAATAATCTGTGCAAAGGAGGTAGTCACATTTTTTAAAAATGCAAATCAGTGGCAAGATGCATTGTTTCCATACGAAAAAAAGCAGGTGCTCAATGGTTTTAAGCAAATAATTTCTGCCTGTATAAACATTGAAAGGGTAGTTGATTAAAATGATCTCGTGCCCTTTGCCTTCAATTTGCAGCGCTTTTACAATTTCATTCAAATAAGTGAATGTTCCGGTTTTGGCCTTTTTGAGGTCCCTCACATCAATGCCTATTCTGTATTTTTTCTCCATTCGATCTGTGAAGTTAAATATCCTGAAAGGAACCAAGTGAAATAGGTCATGAAGAGAAAGGATTCAAAGTAGCTTGTTAGCATAGGCACGAATGATCCTGCTTTGAAAAGGAGAAGTCCCAGAGCAAGTATTTTAACATATCCATCCAGCTTGCGCCAGTGTTTTGCCATTGCAATCCATATATAGATGAAAATGATCAAATAGAGTATCAAACTAATAATTCCTGTTTGAACCCCAATAAAGATCAAGTGATTTTCACCGCCAATTCCCAATCCATCCCCAAAAGCATAGATTCCCGAGCTTCCGAGTCCCAAGCCCAGCGGCTGCTCGATCATGGCTTCAATTCCCCCAAGCCAGGCAAGCAAGTGACTCAATGCGGAGCTTTCTCTGAACAGTATGGTATCAATGATATAATTCTTGGTTTTTTCATTTTCTGTAAAATAGATATAAACCAACCCCATGATTGCAGTCAATATGCTGTATCGGATAAAATATTTTCTGTTGGTCATAAACAAGTAATACAAGATCGCTATCAGTGCACCAAGCATGGAGGCTCTCGAATAAGTTTGATACAATGCGAAAAGCAGTGCAAAAAGGATCAACCATTTTATTTTTTTAGAAATCTTGTTGTCGTTGTCGTATTGGATCCATCCAATGGTAAAGCAAATTCCTAGTACAAGAGTGATTGCAAAATCGAGCGGGTCTTGAAAAAATGAGGCAAATCTTTTTGCTCCTAAATCAGTTTCAAATGTTTGGGTAAGTCCATATGAACCACTTGAGTATAGCTGATTGATTTTTTGGTTGTAATCTGTATAGCCAGTATATGATTGAAGGTGTTGGTAAAAAAATACTTCACCCAGTTGAACGATGCAGGCGATTAAAAGCAATCCAATAATACATTGCGTAATTTTTTTCGCATCAATCTTTTGAATAGGCATCCATCTGCCTATAAAATACAATGGACCGAATAGTCCATAACTTTTAAAGACGATGATCTTTTCAATAAACGTAAAATCTCCGACAGGTAATAAAATGTATATGGCGCAATAAGCAAACAGTCCAATGACAAGCCAGTCAAGTGTATTCAGTCTGATATTCTTATATTCTGTGAAAAATAAATACGCGAAGCAAGTCCCAACGGCAATTTCCTTAAAGTATTTGATGATGTTGACAACATCAGCAGAGAGAAATTGCATTGTTGTGGAGAGTCCGATCGTATAAATTGACATCCCCATGATGTAAAACACGACAATTCTTTGCGGCTCTTTGAGTTGGAGTCCCTTGAGGTAATAAAAAAAAGCGGCGATGTATACCAGTGAGAAGACGAACACCTTATTGGTTTTCTATTGCGATGCATGTTACAACAAGGTTATCAATTGACCAACTTTTGAGACAGAGATCTGTTTCTGCTACTAAATCAGTCAGGGCGATCATCAATGACCTGTTGGAATGTTTGATTTTCCATGCAAATTGATAGACTGCTGTTCCATTGGCGCTTGACTTCAGACTACAGAGTCCAGGTAAATCATTTCTGAAAGAATTTGCACCAGGATAAAAGTTAGATCCCTCGGGTTCAGGATACGCCTGTTTTGTGCCAGGCAGATTGGCGAATGTTGTCATAAATACTCTCTGCCTATCGAGGTAAATAGCCCAAAAGTCGGACTTTAATCCATCGTTCCCTTTCCAGCTGTCGTGGATATAGAGGTCGAATTCCAGTTGAAGCAGTTGGTGAGTTGGAAGGGTATCGAATTGAAGGAAAACGGTATTGTGGTTCAGTGGACCAAGAATTTGGGTATTGTTGAATTTGAAAACGAGAGAATCCTTTGTTTCGTCATTCACTTTAAACACTTGAAGCTTTCTACGGCCCTGTTCAAAGTCATTTCGATAAACCTCGATTTTTTGTGGTAGGTTTTTATTGCAGCTTTGTACTATAACTGAAGCAATAATCAGTAGGATGTTTAATAAGAAGGTGTTCGGTTTCAGCATTAATTGCTTTAGTGTTTTGCGGTAGCGCTTCCAAAAAGTTTGTTCTTGATTTTTACTGCAGGGTCATATACGGCTGACAAGAACTTTTTGATGGGTTGATCATCACCAACATGCCAATCGGTAGTGCGGCGTTTTTCAACTGGGTGAAGATGTTTCATGTAAGCATATGAAGCGATGGATGTTCTGAATTTTCCTGGAGGAAAATTGATTACATCATATCCATGCAAGGTGAAGGAGTTGGTTAATTGAAGCACCATGCGGTTGTAGGGAACTCCAATTTGCAGCTTCTCTCCCGTTCTCAGGTCTTCAATGCTGAGGTGGCCACCATGTTCATCTTTCCAATCTTTATTCAAGTAAAACAATACGTTTAGGCTTCTATACCAATCCTGATGCAGGGGATGATAGTTGAAGTCGAGGTGCATG
>JAULVY010000142.1:0-2663 GCA_032110825.1 Chitinophagaceae bacterium
TCAAAAAAATCAACCAACTTTAGAAAAGGCTCTTAAAGATACACGAGCGGACAGTGTTCAGCTTGGTATTGGTTTACCTGAGGGGTATACTGGGAAAGATGTTTATATTGGTGTAACAGATTGGGGTTTTGATTATACTTCCCCAATGTTTTACGATACAGCTCTTCAACAAACGCGTATTGTTGCTGCTTGGGATCAGTTTAAACTGAGTGGTCCAGCACCTGTTGGTTTTAGCTATGGAACGGAATATAATTCACCTGCAACTTTACTAGCCGCAGGTTGTGATACCTCAAATATTTATTCCTATGCCACACATGGAACTCACGTTGCAGGAATTGCTGGAGGAAGTGGGGCAGGAACACCCAATCGAGGAATGGCTTTTGAATCTAAATTTCTATTCGTTACTTTTTTGGTGGATGTGGCAGCTGTTCTTGATGCGTGGGAATGGATGTATCAAAAAGCACAAGCTGATGGAAAGCGTTTAGTAATAAATATGAGTTGGGGCTTGTATCATTTTGGAACATTGGATGGAACTTCTCTTTTGAGTCAGGCGATTACATCCTACACAGATTTGGGAGTTGTTTTTGCCAATTCAGCAGGAAATAATGGAAATGTCAACTTTCATATAAAGAAGCAATTTAACAATGATTTATTAAAGTCTAAGATTGATTTTTACGCGTATTCTTCTAACCCAAATATGTGGGGGCAAAGTGTCCATGCATGGGGAGAACCGGCAAATAGTTTCTCTGCTGGAATTCAAGTTTTAAGTAATTTGAATTTGCCCTTGGTTGAAAGTCCGCTTTATTCAACGGATACGACAATTTCATATATCGATACATTTTTAGTTACTGGGATTGATACAATTTGGTACAACATTTCAGCGGATAGCGCTCATTATTTGAATAATCGTCCAACGATGCGTTTACGAGTGAAAAACACGAATACAGCGCTTAAAGTTGTCTTGAAATCTACAGCGCTTTCAGGGATAGTACACTATTGGAATGTGACAGAATTAACAACAGACGTAGGAAATTGGGGGATGCCATTTTCAGCAGTTGGAACAGGAAGTACAGCAGGTGATAGTCAAAATGGAATAAGTGAGCCCTCCTGCTCTGACGATGTGATTAGTGTAGCAGCTTATGCAACTCAGTATCAAACATCAGGAACTTCTATGGCTGGTGGTGCAATTGCCTCATTTTCAAGTATTGGCCCGAGATACGATGGTGTCATGAAGCCTGATATTGCTGCACCCGGAGTGTCGATTATTTCTTCCATGTCGTCATTTACTGATGCCTCTTTTACTTCTGTTACATCAGTTCCTTTCAATGGTCGGACCTATCATTTTGCTAAGTTGTCGGGCACTTCAATGGCATCACCCATGGTTGCGGGCATTGCTGCATTAATTTTAGATGCAAATCCGTATTTATCTGCCCGTCAAGTGAAAGAAATCATCATGCAAACGGCTCGGCTAGATAATTTTACCGGTGTAATTCCTTCGGAAGGAAGTCCACGTTGGGGAGCTGGAAAAGTGAATGCATACGCAGCTGTTCAATTGGCTTTAATTACAGTTGGACAACAAGAAATTCGAAATGATTTTTCATGGTCAATTTATCCAAATCCAGCCAATGAAAATATATACATCTCCAATTTTCCGTCATCGATTCAAGAAGTTGAACTTATTGATCTGAGTGGAAAAGTGACTCGCAAAAAACTTGAAAATAATTCGATTTCGCTAAAGAATTTACAATCAGGTACTTTTTGGTTGAGAGTAATGGTAAATGGTAAAATTGAACAACAAAAATTTATCAAGTTGTAAGATGGAGATTCGTCGATTAAAGAAAGAGGAGTTGCCTATTGTAAGAGATTTAGCCTACAAAATTTGGCCTTCAACGTATTCTCATATTATTTCACAAGAGCAAATTTCCTACATGTTGAATTGGATGTACAGCATTGAAACTCTTGAAATAAGTCACGATACTAATCATGCGTTCTTTGCCGTATTTGATGGCGACCAAGCTCTTGGTTTTGTTGATTTAGAGTTGGATAATCCTGATAAAAAATGGCTTAAACTTCAAAAAATTTATGTACTTCCTGAGAAACAAAAATTAGGACTTGGGTTAGCATTGATGGATTATACCGTTTTATTTGCTCAAGAAAATGGAATGAAACATATTACACTTCAAGTTAATAGAACAAACAAGGCAGTTTCTTTTTATGAAAGGCTAGGGTTTTATGTGGCTGATGAACAGGATTTTGATATTGGCAATGGCTACTTCATGAATGATTTTGTGATGCAAAAAGATTTGTAAACGATGAAAACCTTGCGTTCAGTTCTTGTGATTCAAACGGCATTTTTGGGAGATGTAATTCTTGCAACTCCAGTTATATCTGAGCTTAACCGTTTGTTTCCGGAGGTAAAAATTGATGTTCTCGTTAAAAAAGGAAATGAATCCTTGTTGGCGAATAATCCCTTCATTCGAGAGGCCCTTGTTTTAGATAAGTCAAAAAGTAAGATTTCAGAAATTTATCGTCTTATCAAGCTTTTTAAAAAGAGAAGATACGATCTCACATTGAATTTGCATCGCTTTGGTTCTTCGGGTTTAATTGCCGGATTTTCAGGTGCGAAAGAAATTTATGGCTTTGATAAAAATCCATTTGCCTTT
>JAULVY010000143.1:0-22509 GCA_032110825.1 Chitinophagaceae bacterium
AGTTGGTTAGATGATTTGAAAGTTAGAGGTGGTTGGGGTAAGACTGGTAATCAGTTGATTCCTAACGTTTACAATGCCTTCACACTTTACAATGCCGATCCAAGTAGCAACGGGTATGACATCAACGGAACAGGAACTTCAATTGCAGGTGGATTTGACCTTACCCAATTTGGTAACCCCAATGGTAAGTGGGAAACTTCAACTTCATTGAATGTTGGTGTTGATGCGAGCTTATTCCGCAATCGTTTGGAAGTGGTGTTAGATTGGTATACAAGAACTACATCTGATATGCTTGCTCAGATTGCAGCTCCTCGTGCACAAGGTGTGGGTACACGACCTTTCACCAACATTGGTCAAATGCGCAACCGAGGTGTTGACGTGAATTTGAACTGGACAGACAAAGCTTTGAATGGTCAGCTTCGCTACTCAATTGGTGTTAACATCAGCCAGTATAGAAACGAAGTACTCAAGTTGAATGATGATCCAAAGGCAACTGTTTTTGGATTCTCTACTCGTCTTCCATCTATCACAGCAACAAGACAGGGTTATCCTATTGCCAGCTTCTTCGGTTATTTTGTTGACGGTATCCTTACTGCTCAACAAGCAGCATCTGCTCCTAAGTTTGGAACCTATACTCGTGAGGGTGTATTCAACTTCAGAGATATCAATAAAGACGGTGTAATTACAGCTGCCGATCGTGATTTTGTTGGAAATCCACATCCTGATTTCACTTATGGCATCAATCTTTCTGCCGGATACAAGAACTTTGATTTGGCCATCTTCGCTCAAGGTGTTCAAGGCAATGAAATCTTCAACTATGTTCGCTACTGGACTGACTTCAACGTATTCCAGGGCAACAGATCTAAGAGAATGCTGTATGAGTCTTATGGAAATACAGACAATCCTAAGTTGCCTCGCCTGAATTCAAGTGATGCATCTTCTCAGCAGGTTTCTTCTTACTTCCTAGAAGACGGTTCATACCTTCGTTTGAGGAATGTTCAGTTGACCTATACCATTCCAAACAACATCATGAAGAAGATTGGTATTTCAGGTGCACAGCTTTACATTCAAGGACAGAATATCCTCACATTAACCAAATACACTGGTTTGGATCCAGATATCAACTTGCGTACTTCAGGTGCTGATAACCAGGATATCCACATGGGTATTGATGAGGGTGCTTACCCTGTTGCAAAATCATACCTCTTTGGTGTACGCCTTAAATTCTAATTCAAACGCAATTGTAAAAACTATGAATATGAAAAAGATAAAATTTCTACTTCTTCCGTTGGCCATGATAATGACCATCGGATGCCAGAAATTCTTCGAAGTGGGGCCTCAAGGTGTAGCTACAGCAGCTCAGCTGAAAAGCAAAGCTGGTGTTAATGCCCTCTTGATTGGCGCCTATTCGTTATTGGATGGCATTGGTTCTGGAACAACCGGTTGGCATGCTGCTGTATCCAATTGGGTATATGGTGGTGTTGTATCTGATGATGCATACAAAGGAACAGATGCGGGTGATCAGCCTGAGCAGTCATTCCTTGAGCAGTACAACTGGGTATCTGATAATATCCATCTTCGCGGAAAATGGCAACATTCATACGACGGTGTTGCTCGTTGCAACGAAGTTTTGTTGATTGTTACCGATCCTGATGTAAAGGATATGACTGATGTGGAGAAAAAGCAAGTAATTGCTCAAGCTCGCTTATTGAGAGGTCACTATCATTTTGAAGCAAAGAAAATGTGGAACAACGTTCCTTACATCGACGAGAAGATCTACAAAACAAACGACCCTTCAGGTGTATTGATTGGAAACACAGCTAATATTTGGCCTCAGATTGAAGCAGATTTCAAATTTGCCGCGGATAACCTGCCTCCTACGCAGGCTCAAAAAGGACGTGCTACACAATGGGCAGCAAAGTCCTACTTAGCTAAAGCTTACCTTTTCCAAAAGAAATGGGCTGAAGCAAAAGCTTTGTTATTGGATGTTTATGCTAATTCTGGAAAGAGTTTGGTAGATAATTACCACGACAATTACAGAACGGTAACAAACAACAACCGTGAATCTATATTTGAAGTTCAGTTTTCTGTTAACGATGGAACTACAGGCGCAAATGGTAATCAAGGCGATGTATTGAACTGGCCTTATGCCGGTAACTCTCCTGGTCGTGGTTGTTGCGGATTCTACCAGCCTTCACACAATCTGGTAAATGCCTTTAAAACGGACGCAAATGGTCTTCCTTTTATTGGAAATGCCGCAGATGGTAGTCAAGATACATATAACAATGTTGATCTTCCTAGTGATCAGGGTATCAGCTTTACAGTTCCTTACACTGCAGACCTGAGTGTTCCAGTTGACACTCGTTTGGACTGGACGGTAGGTAGAAGAGGGATTAAGTTTTTGGATTGGGGTCCACATCCTGGTAGCTCCTGGATCCGTGACCAAGCTTATGCTGGTCCGTTCAGTGGTAAAAAATGGATGTATTACCTCTCAGAGGAAAACTCTACAACACACGCTACAGCTAGACGTTCTGTTAACAACAACTTTCGTTTGATCAAGTTCTCTCACGTGATCCTCTGGTTAGCAGAGTGTGAAGCTGAGTTGGGTAATTTAGCTCAAGCTGAAACCTATGTAAACTTGATCCGCAACAGGGCGAAACGATCAGCTCCTCAAGATGCTGCAGTTACAATTAAAGTTGAACCCTATCCAGCAGGAACTTTTGCTGGGAAAGGACAAAGTTATGCAATCAATGCCGCGCGCATGGAGCAACGTCTTGAATTCGCCATGGAGGGAAATAGATTCTTTGATCTAGTTCGTTGGGGAATTGCTGAGAAAGTATTGAATACCTATGTTGCTAAAGAAGGAACTACCGGAACTGATTCCAATGGTAGAACATTCTCTAAGCGTAACTACCTTGCAGGTAAAGTATTCTTGGCGAAGCACAACTACTTCCCAATTCCTCAGGATGAAATCCTAAACTCTCAGAAAGACGGTAAAACCGTTCTTACTCAGAATCCTGGTTATTAATCTTAAAAGGATAAATAGTATAAAGGCTGTTCGAAAGAACAGCCTTTATTTTTTTGTAGCATTTCAATCCATCTGCATCAATCTCTCAAATAACTTTTCATACTCGGGCTCAATTTTTTTGAGTTCGGACTGTATGTGTTGGTATTTTTTTTCTGTTTCCGAAAACTGTTGCTGGTTTGAATAAATAGAAGGGTCAGCTAGTTTATTTTCAACATCTGCTTTCTCAGATTTTAGCTTGGCAATCTTTGCCTCTGCTTCATCAAACAAACGCTGAATGCGTTTTTTTTCTTTCTGCTTTTCTTTGTCGATGGGAAGAGAGTTGTGGGTTTTGGGGTGTGGTTTTTGGGGTTGAATCACCACCCCGTCAGCCTTCGGCTGCCACCCCTCCTTAGAGGAGGGGAATTTTGAAAAAGGTTGTGGGTTGTGAGTTCCCTTGTCCCTCGTCCCTTTTCCCTGTTCACTATTCCCTTTTCCCTGTTCCCTATTCCCTTTTCCCTCATCCCTTTTCCCTCGTCCCTCGTCCCTCGTCCCTTGTCCCTTTTCCCTATTCCCCGCTTGCCTTTCCTTCCATTCCACCCACTCCGTATATCCACCCTTAAATTCAACGATCTGTCCATCTACAATCTCCCAAATCTTATTGGCTGTTTTGGATATAAAATAACGATCGTGACTAACTAAAATTAAACTCCCTTCATATTTATCCAACGCTTCAGCTAATAGATCCACAGAATGCATATCCAAGTGGTTCGTAGGTTCGTCGAGCATTAAAAAGTTCGACTTACTAATGATTGTCTTAGCTAAGGCTACTCGCGCTTTTTCACCTCCGCTTAATACTCTTATTCTTTTATCTACATCATCTCCGCTGAAAAGAAAACATCCTAAAACAGTCCGGAGTTCTACGTCTGTTTTTTTGCTTCCTGCCAACTGCAATTCTTCCAATACGGTATTGTCTAATGTTAATTGTTCCAGCTGATGCTGGGCGTAAAAACTTTCTTCTACATTATGGCCCCAAACTCGTTCGCCTTCAAAACTCTCGCGTTCTGCAATTATTCTAAGCAGGGTAGATTTGCCTTTTCCGTTTGCACCAATCAAAGCAATTTTATCGCCTCGATCTATTTCTGCGTTTGCTCCATTTACAATTTCAATAGGACCAAAATGTTTCGAAATATTTTTAAGCGAAACAATGATTTTACCTGGAATTTTCTCAACGTTAAAATTCATGCGTATGTTAGGCCTTTCGATGCTCGCTTCCTCTACACGATCAATTTTATCCAATCGTTTTTGGACACTCTGCGCTTGTGCTGCTTTAGAGGCTTTGGCCTTAAAACGTTCAATAAATCGTTCTTGCTGCCGGATGAAGTCCTGCTGATTTTCGAATGCCCGCTGCTGTAATTCCAATCGAACTTGCTTTTCTTTTTCGAAAAACGAATAATTGCCCGAATAGAGGTGGATTTTTCGTTGGTACAATTCCACGATTTTATTCACCATTCGATCTAAGAAAAATTTATCGTGACTCACAATAACTACTGCGCCTTGGTAATGAATTAAATATTTTTCCAGCCATTCAATGGATGGGAGATCCAAGTGGTTAGTCGGTTCATCCAGCATCAATAAATCGGGCTGCATCAAGATCATTTTCGCTAACAATACACGCATCCTCCATCCGCCGCTAAATTCCTTATACGGCCGCTTAAGATCTTCTTGTTTAAACCCAAGACCATGCAATACATCTTCGGTTTTGTGCTCAATGTTGTAGCCATCCAATAAATCCATTTCATGCAGAAGGTCGGTATACAGATTCAGTTTCTTTTCATCTTCCTGCTTTTCCAACTCTGCTCCAATGATTTCAATTTCTCGCTGAATTTGCATCACACGTTCAAAAGCGCCCATGGCGACTTGAAGTATGCTTTCATCGGTATCAAAACTTAATAAATCCTGATGTAAATAACCGATTGTTGTGCTCCTGCTTCTTTCAACAGTGCCCATGCTGGGCTGGTATTCTCCTGCTAGTAATTTCAATAGGGTAGACTTCCCCGTTCCGTTGTAACCAATTAAGCCAATCCGTTCTCCGGGATGAATATGCCAGGTGGCTTCATCCACGATGATACGAGCTCCAAATTCGAAAGTCATGTTCTGAAAACCTGCCAGCATAGGTATGAATTGCGGCGCAAAGTTAGCACAATATCCCCTTGAACATGAACATTTTAACTCTGTCGGTGTTAAAAAATTATGAGTCGCGGTCTTTTACTGATTTTAGTCTGTATTCTTTCTACCTCCTCAAGTGCACAAAATAAATTTACCCTTAGCGGGTATGTTCGGGATTCGTTGAGCAAAGAAACCCTAATTGGAGCAACTGTTCAGTCTAAATCATCCGGCAGAGGGGTAAGTTCAAATGCCTATGGGTTTTATTCAGTTACACTTCCTGTAGGGAAACATACGCTGTTGGTCACCTATGTTGGATACTTTTCAGCTGAGGTGGATGTTATTTTAACATCGGATACTTCAATCAATTTTTCTATCATCTCTAAATCAAGTCTTTCTCAGGAAATTGTAATATCCTCTAAAAAACGCGATGCCAATGTGAGCAATGCACAAATGGGACAAATCGATTTGTCTTCAGCTCGCATGAAATCTGTACCTGTAATTTTTGGCGAAGTGGACCCCTTGAAAATACTTCAACTTTTTCCTGGAGTTAGCAATGCAGGAGAAGGGAATAGCGGTCTTTATGTAAGGGGAGGAGGTCCTGATCAAAATCTAATTCTATTGGATGATGCAGTTGTTTACAACACGGGACATCTCTTTGGCTTCTTTTCTATTTTCAATGGAGATGCTATCAAAAACACCACCTTGATTAAGGGTGGAATGCCTGCTCAATATGGCGGCCGACTATCTTCTGTTTTAGATGTATCCATGAAAGATGGGAATATGGAGAAGTTTCAAGCCGAGGGAGGGATTGGTTCTATAGCGTCTCGACTATCAATTCAAGGACCCTTAAAAAAGTCAAAGGCTTCCTACATGATTTCAGGAAGAAGAACGTATATCGATGCCCTTGTGAAGCCTTTTGTAAGCAAGGAGAGCCAGTTTTATGGCTCTGGTTATTATTTCTACGATCTCAATGCTAAAGTTAATTACCGATTATCCGATAAAGATCGGTTTTACTTAAGCGGCTATTTTGGTAGAGATGTGTTCGACTTTATAAACAGGCAAAGACAATTCAATGTAAATATACCCTGGGGGAATTCTACGCTTACCGCAAGGTGGAATCATGTTTTTCACAAGAAATTGTTCATGAATACTACGGTTGTTTACAACGATTACGACTTTGCATTAGGTGCCTTGCAGAATAACTTCAATTTTACGCTGCAAAGTGGGATACGGGATATCAATGTTAAAACTGATTTAGATCACTACCTGACTCCCGAACATAAACTTCGTTATGGAGTACAATACACCTATCATCGCTTTTCTCCTTCCATTGCATCCGGACAACAGGATACGGTTATATTTAATCCGAATAATGCTCAGTTGAAATATGCAAGAGAGTTTGGAGCCTATGTCCAAGACGATTGGGAAATATCGGATAAACTAAAACTTGCTTATGGTCTTCGATGGAGTGGATTTCAGCAGGTCGGACCTTTTCGTAACTACGAAACGGATATAAATGGAAATCGATTGGACAGTAGTTTTTTCCCTAAAGGGGATCATATAAAAATGTACGGTGGATTAGAGCCCAGAGTCACCTTGCGCTATACCATCAACGAAGAAACCTCTCTCAAAACATCCATATCCCGAAATCGTCAATATATTCATTTGATAAGTAATGCAGGAACAACTTTGCCAACGGATGTTTGGGTTCCAAGTACCCTTCGGGTTAAACCACAATTATCCTGGTTATATGCTGCGGGGTTGTTTAAAAATTTTAATGATAATGCATGGGAAACTTCTTTTGAAGTGTATTACAAATCCATGAACAATCAGATTGAATACCGAGAGGGCTATACGCCTTCCATCAAAGACCCTGAAGAAGAATTTGTATTTGGAAGAGGGTGGAGTTATGGAGCTGAATTCTTTATCAACAAGACCAAGGGTAAATTCACTGGATGGATAGGATACACATTGGCTTGGTCGTGGAGAAAATTCCCTCAGCTTAACAACGGCAATAAATATCCTGCAAAATTTGATCGCAGACATGATCTTTCTGTAGTAGGTATTTATGAGTTGAATCGCAAATGGAAATTTTCATCCGTATTTGTATACGCAACTGGAAACGCAACTTCTTTACCAGAGCGTTTTTATTTAATTGAGGGTGTATTGACTCAGCAGTATAGTAAAATCAACCAATACCGACTTGCACCATACCACCGTCTCGATATCTCGGCTACCTATAATCCAATACCCAAAAAAGAAAAGAAAGTAAAAGCCAGTTGGGTTTTTAGTTTATACAATGTATACAGCAGGCAAAATCCATACTTCCTCTATTTTGATCAAACCGGAAGTGCATTTGGAGGTGATTTAAACGTTCAGGCTAAGCAAGTATCGCTTTTTCCAGTGATACCTTCGGTTACTTATAATTTTAAATTCTAACGTTTGACTTTAAATCGAATAACACCACTTGTTTGTTCAGACGAGCTGATGTTGATTTCGAAACGTTGTTTAGACGTACTCACAATCATTAAGGCTGTATTGGGCGGAATGGTTCCTAGGCTTTCAGCATACATAATAAGGTCGTAGATATCTTCGTTTTCGTTTACATCAACAGTAATACTAATGGGTTTTGCAGTAAGCATCTTAGATGATACCAACAGCTTGTCGTTCAGGTAAATTGATACGGTATCACCATCAACCTGACCATTATCGTAAATGTCTATTTTGAAACTTATCGGTTCGATCTCGATGGTTTTGATTACCTGATTGTTTCGTTTGGAAAGTCGGTCAATATCTTCTGTATGTTTGGAGTTTGATAAAGTAGAATTGGGATTTGAAATCGTGGTATTGTTGCCTTTAGCTTCTACCTTTTTTTCTTCAGCAATACGTTGAATGGTTCCTTGGTTTGAATTCTTATTGACTTCTTTTGTATTTGATTCTGACTTTGCAACCGAATTGGTTGCGCTGGGTTCGGGAACATTGTTTTTTGTAGTAGTGGATTTTGAGACCGCTGTTTTTACAATGGATGAATTACCGTTAATTAATTTTCTTTCCAATTCGGTATTCCCATTGCCGCATGTACTGCCTTTTTCAAAGGGCTTCCATTTGCCAATCAACAGTTCTTTATCTTTTTGTTTGAAATACGTTAGTGAATGAGACTGGAGGCAATTTTGAAAATCTTTTGGCGTATTGGATTTAATATTTTCCACTTCATTAACGGTTAAAGATTTGCTTCCGGGTTCATAATTGCCTTTGAGGCGACAAATCACATAATACCGTTTTCCAGAAATCGAAAAATAGGTATAAGAATACCCAGAGATTTGATTTCCGTTAAAATCCATTTCTAAAACATAGTCCGTGCGAATGGATTTGGGATTACTCACTTCGCCAAATCCACCAATCCACTGCCCACTTAGTTTTTGAGCTGAGGCAATGCCATGTAACAATATCAAAGCACACATGCCCAAAAAAGGCAAAACTTGGCTCTTTGTGCGTGCCATGCTAATCGCTATTGAGACTGGCCGAAACTGCATTAAAATCGATTGATTTTGGATACCTCGAAATTATTGGGAATTGAAGAGGGGCTTACCCAATACTTCGTTAAATTTGCACTGATTTAAATACAAGAATCAATCAATTTATGATCAATATAAAATTTCCCGATGGTGCAGTCAGAACCTATACTCCTGGAACAACACCTCTGGATATTGCAAAAAGCATTTCTGAAGGGTTAGCTCGAAAGGTGATTGCTGCATCCGTTGATGGTGTTGTGAAAGATTTATCCACCCCTCTTCATCAAGACTCATCGTTTACGTTGCTTACATGGGATGATTCCGATGGAAAATCAACTTTCTGGCATTCTTCTGCACATCTATTGGCAGAGGCTGTTGAAGCTACATTTCCAGATGTTAAATTTTGGGTAGGACCTGCCGTTGATCGCGGATTTTATTACGATATGGACTTGGGCGACAAAAACTTGTCAGAAGAGGATCTGGTTAAGCTTGAATCGAAGATGAATGAGTTGGCAAAGAAAAACAGTTCATTTATTCGAAAAGAAATTTCCAAAGCCGATGCTATTGCCTATTTCAAGGAAAAAAATGATCCTTATAAATTGGATCTTTTAGAAGGATTGAAAGATGGGGAGATTACCTTTTATACTCAAGGTGAATTTACAGATTTATGCCGCGGTCCACATATACCACATACTGGCTTGATTAAAGCCATTAAACTCACATCGGTAGCTGGGGCATATTGGAAAGGAGATGAAAAAAACAAGCAATTAACCCGTGTATATGGAGTGAGTTTCCCCAGCCAGAAAGAACTGGATGAGCATCTCCTCATGCTTGAAGAGGCCAAAAAGCGCGACCACCGCAAGCTTGGTAAAGAGCTGGGTATTTTTACTTTTGATGATGACGTAGGCCCTGGTTTGCCTCTCTGGATGCCTAACGGTACCGTTATCATTGAGGAACTTGAAAAATTGGCAAAAGAAACCGAAACTGATGCAGGCTACAAGCGTGTGGTAACTCCGCACATTGCAAAAGAGAGCATGTACCTCACCAGTGGGCACTTACCCTATTATCAGGATAGTATGTATCCTCCCATGGAATTAGAAGGTGTTAAATACTACCTCAAAGCCATGAACTGTCCGCATCACCACAAGATATTTTCTGCGGAGAATCGATCGTATAAAGATTTGCCGTTGAGGTTGGCAGAGTATGGTACCTGCTACCGCTACGAGCAAAGTGGTGAATTGTTTGGTTTGATGCGGGTAAGATGTCTTCACATGAACGATGCCCATATCTATTGTTCAAAGGAAGATTTTGCCAATGAATTCAGAGCAGTAAATGACATGTACATTAAATATTTCAAAATTTTTGGGATTGAGAAGTACGTGATGCGATTGAGTTTGCACGATCCTGCTAAATTGGGACAGAAATACATCAATGAACCTGAGTTATGGATAGAAACCGAAGAGATGGTTCGTCAAGTATTAATCGAGTCTAACATTCCGTTTGTAGAAGTACCAGATGAAGGGGCTTTTTATGGGCCTAAAATTGATGTTCAAATCTGGAGTGCCATAGGAAGGGAGTTTACCTTGGCCACCAACCAAGTAGATTTTGCCCAGGGCCGGAGGTTTAATTTGCAATACACCAGCCGAGACAATCAATCGGAAACGCCTTTGATCATTCACCGGGCTCCTCTGGGAACGCATGAGCGGTTTATCGGTTTTTTGCTTGAGCATTATGCAGGCAAATTTCCAACTTGGTTGGCCCCTGTTCAAGTAAAGATCTTGCCCATTTCCGATAAATTCAATCCCTATGCAAAGCATGTCAATCAGCAGTTATTCGCTGCAGGAATCCGTGCTGAGGTAGATGAACGAGGAGAAAAAATAGGTAAAAAAATCAGAGATGCCGAGTTGATGAAAGTGCCCTATATGCTGGTCATTGGCGAAAAAGAGCAAAACGAAGATGCTGTATCTGTTCGTCGACAAGGAAAGGGAGACCTGGGAATGGTCTCCATGTCAGAAATATTATCTAACTTGAACTCCGAAATAAAAAATCGGCAAAGCATTTCATAAAATTTAAATCAAAGAAGATTAGAAAATACCAATTGCCGTGAGGAATTTTCAATAATTGATATGTCATTATCCAATCGCCCTTTCAATCGTCCTGGTGGTGGTCCCCGTGGACGTTTCATGCCAAGAAAAGAAGCAGAACATCGCATCAATCATTTTATCCGAGTTCCTCAAGTACGTCTTGTGGGCGACAATATCACGATGGGAGTATATCCTACTCAGGACGCCCTAAAAATTGCCCAACAGCTTGAACTTGATTTAGTAGAAATATCTCCACAAGCAGATCCTCCTGTTTGTAAAGTCATTGACTACAATAAATTCCTATACGACAAAAAGCGTAAGGAAAAAGAAATGAAAGCCAAGAGTAAGTCGGCTGAACTAAAGGAAATACGGTTTACCCCTGGTACAGACGATCACGACTTTGATTTCAAAGCTCGTCATGCTGAAAACTTTTTAAAAGAAGGAAATAAAGTAAAAGCCTACGTTCAATTCAAGGGTCGTGCCATTATGTTCAAAGAAAGAGGTGAACTTGTTCTTTTGAAATTTGCTGAGCGCCTCGCCGACATTGGTCAGGTTGAAGGTCTCCCCAAACTAGAAGGAAAGCGCATGTTGATGGTCATTGCTCCCAAAACGCAAAAAAAGAAAAAAGAAAGCGGCGCTGCTGAATAATTTTTAGACGTTTCTGCTTCTTTCATTATCCCATTTTCCACTTTTCAAGTAAATGAGTGAAAGGACCAATATACTGGTCCAATACAACCACTCAGATCCCCATCCCCATGTAATGGGCAGGTCTATTTTTTCCATTGTAAAATAGATATAGATGCAATAGAGGATGATGGTGAAAAATTCAATAAACAGATTTACTCGGGTGTTTCCAGTTCCAGTAACAGCGTTTAAAAAAACCGAAGAAACGGACATAACCAAAATAGCAATGGTTACTATTCTTAAAACCGGGATGGCCATATTCAAAAATTCAGGGCGACCATCAAAGAGTGATAAAATTTCTTTTGGGAAAACTTGAAATGGAATAAAGAGTACCAGTGTAGATGTAAAACTCAGTATGGATATTTTCTTGATGAGGTCCATCACTTGGGTTTGTTTACCCTGACCAATGATATTGGAAACCATGGTGTTGGTGGTAGCCGCAAATGCCCAAATCAGGGTGCCGAAAAAACTAAAGAGTAGGCGCATAACCTGACTAATGTCTAAGGCCAATGGTCCATCATGAGACACCAAAATAAAAAAGAACTCCCAACTGATGATGCTTATTCCATACTGTACAATTAAAGGAGACGACTGTGTTAGAATTGTTTTACACAGCTTGAGGTTGATTTTCCATTTTCCAAACATGTTAAACCGCTCAGACATCCCTTTGGAATGTATGATGGCAAAAACAACAGCCATACCAATAATTTCTGCACTTACGCTTGCGTAGGCAGCACCTACAAATCCTAGTTTTGGAAATCCCCAATGACCAAAGATTAAGGTATAGTCGAGCACAACATTGGCTATAGTTTCAGCAAGGGTTCCCCAAATCAAAAGCTTACTTTGATTGGTTCCAACCAAAAGAGCATTTCTCATTTGGTAGAGGTAAAGAAAAGGGAGTCCCCATATTCTTACGAAAAGAAATTCTACCGATATGTCCTTTAACGAGGCATCGGTAAATTCTGTAAAAACCACTGGCGCTAGTGTATATGTAATAATCACTCCCAACAGGGCAATTGCCAATGTTATGTATATGCTTTGTGTAAATAAATCTCCAATTTCTTTTTCACGTTCCTGTCCACCACGTCTGGATATAAGTGACTGCAATCCATTGTTTAATCCAAATCCAATGGCAGAGAATATAAGGTAGTACACTCCGGTAATTCCAGATGCACCCAAGTATCCGGGTCCCAATTGGGAAAGGAAAAAGCTATTGATTAAGAAATTGAATTGGGGTACTAGCATGGCAAAGCTTATCGGCAATGAGATCTGTAAAATTTGACGATACGAAATACCAAGCTTTAATGTAGTAGAATCCATGAAACTGAGCTTGCATAAAGGTTTTCAAGCTGGCGCGAAGTTAGGCTAATCGTTTTACCCATTTCATGACAAATCCATTAAATTTGTGATTATGGCACAGCTTTTGCTTCGTCCCACCCTGTCTTTAACGCCTCGTGCAGGCATCAACACAGACAACAGTTCACGGAAATTATTTCTGGAATTGGGCGAACGTCATTTGGCATATCTGATCACAGATACATCTGTTCAAGCCATCAAATCCTTTCAATTTTATACGGTTGAAGAACAGACCTTCGACCAAGATATAGACTCCATATTGGAAATCGAAGAATTGGTTGGTTCTGATTTTTCTGAAGTTATCTTGGTCTGCAATACAAAAGATTTTGTGTTGGTACCTTCCGTATTTTATAAGGATCATTTGAATGAATCCATTTTAGATACCATTCATGGTGATAAAGGGGAGTGTAAAAGTGAAGTGGATGATGTACATCAATGGGAATTGATGAATATCTATCGAGTTCAAAAAAAGAACATTGATAAAATCAATGCGCGTTTTCCACATCTCAAAATGGTACATGTTTTTTCTCCTTTATTGAAGCACTTGTTCAGAAGCCTAAGCGATGACAATACCGAGTTGATTAAACTCTATTTTTATCCTTCCAATATCAATGTATTGGTGCTCAAAGGGGACCAATTGGTATTGGCCCAGCAATTTTACTATGAAACAAGTGAAGATGTTATTTATCATTTGCTCAACGTAGCAGACCGATTCCGATTGGATGTAACCGAACTGCTAATGAAAGTTAGCGGTTCTATTGATGATCAATCGGCAATGTGGAAAGAGCTGCTTAAGTATTTTCTAAATGTAGAATTAGAAACGTCAGTTGCTTTAAATTCAAGTGAGGTTGAGTCTACGGATATGCCGCCTCATTATTTTACACCTTTATTTCTTGTGCCGCAATGCGTGTAATCAGCGGAGAACTAGGAGGCAGAAGATTTACTCCACCCAACAATATGCCGTACACACGGCCTACTACAGATATAGCAAAAGAGGGACTATTCAACGTTATTGAAAATAATCTAGATTTGGAGTCGGTCAAGTCCTTGGATTTATTTGGTGGAACCGGCAGCATCAGTTATGAATTGTATTCAAGAGGTGTGCAAAACATGACTATTGTAGAGAAAGATTCGGAAATGTATTCCTTTATCAAGAAAACTGCAGCGTCATTTGGTATTGACTCCATAGAAATTATTCGTTCCGATGTATTTAAGTATTTAAACGAGTGTGAAGAGAAATTTGATTTGGTTTTTGCTGGTCCACCGTATGCTCTGCAAAACATTGAAGATTTACCAAAGCTGGTTTTTGCAAAACCAATTGTAAATCCCAATGGCTGGTTTATCTTAGAGCATACGCCTAGGAATGATTTCAAAGATTTTCCTTATTTCCGTTTAGAAAAAAAATACGGCACTACAGTTTTCTCAATATTTATAAACCGGTTACTGTAAGAATGCTATGTTAAAGGCTGCCGTTCGTATAGAGTATAAGAACAAAAGAGTGGCATTGAGTCACAAGGAAGTAGCTATTTTTCAAGATCTCTTGCTTATACAATTTCAATCGATGTCCTTGCCATTTTTACAAATGGCCCATACTTACCTACCGCTTTACGATAGAAATGAACCTGATCCTATGCCCTTAGTTGATTGGTTGCGTTTTGGAAATCCAGGTATGAAAGTTGCAGTTTCAAAAATTGATACCAGTCATAATGAATTGATACATGTTCTTCAAGATGATGAAACTCAATATGAACAAAATGCTTACGGAATTCCGGAGCCAATTTCTGGAGAAGAAATACAGGCCGATGCTTTTGATTTGATCTTTGTGCCTTTGTTGGCTTATGATCATCTGGGAAATCGGGTGGGATATGGCAAAGGCTATTACGATAGATTTATTGCCAAAACAAAGGCGGGTGCTATAAAAGTTGGACTTTCTTACTTTTCCCCAGTGGATTCGATTGATGATATCGAATTCTTCGACAAAAAGATCGATTTTTGCATTACACCAGACCGTGTTTATGCATTTTAAAAACATTTATTTACGATCATTTCGCTTATTCCTTTTCCCGTTGGCTTTTGTTTACGGATTGGTGGTGTATATCCGAAATTGGATGTTTGATCACAATTGGATTGGTTCAGTTACGTTTAATTTACCAATCATTTCAGTCGGTAATTTAACCGTTGGAGGTACTGGAAAGTCGCCTATGGTTGAATACCTTGCATCTTTGCTAAAAGACGAGTTTCCCGTAGCTACTTTGAGCAGAGGCTATAAACGAAGAACCTCAGGATATGTTTTGGCTGGCCCAAATTCAACCGCAATAGAAATAGGAGACGAGCCTATGCAATTTCATTTAACGCATCCCGATATTACGGTAGCCGTTGGTGAAAAACGAATTGAGGCAATTCCTCAATTGTTGTTCGATAGGCCAAACACCAAATTGATCATTTTAGATGATGCGTTTCAGCACCGAGAAATCAATGCAGGTTTCAATATTTTACTAACGGATTACTCCAATTTGTATACCCGTGATTTTTTTCTTCCAACCGGCGATCTTCGGGATGAAACCAGAAGTGCGAAACGAGCAGATATTTTAGTTGTCACGAAATGTCCAGCCGATTTATCAGAACACGATCGATTTCTGATGATGAAAGAAATCAATCCTCATAAACATCAGTACGTATTTTTTACATCGATTGAATATAATACCCCTTATCATATTCGATCTAAAGAAAAACGACCGTTATCCAAAAACGAAGAAGTTTTATTGGTTTGTGGTATAGCAAATCCTACACCATTAACAGAATATATTCATGAGCAAACCAAGACCTATGATGCTATTTTTTTCAGTGATCATCACTTGTTTAATGTAGATGATATTACAGATATTAAAGATCGGTTTGAACGAATGAATGATGGAAATAATTTTATTTTAACAACAGAAAAAGACGCTGTTCGTATTATGAAATTTGAGCCTTTTTTAGAGCATCTGCCTTTTTATGTTATTCCCATATCTGTGAAATTTCTTTTTAATCAAAAAGAACAATTTGATCATCTGATTCGAACGTATCCCCAAGAATTTTATAGAAGACAATCTGAAGAAATTTTATTTGAAAATGAGGTTGAAGAGTTGCTATAACTCAATTTGAAACAATGGCTAAAAAAAACAAACAAAAACAAAGAAAAAAAGAATACAAACCTGCACAACGCGCATACCGTGGAAAATTGGAAGTTACTCGATCCGGCATGGGGTTTGTAATTGTTGAGGGATTGGATAATGATATCATTGTGCGACCGCATGATTTTAATAAGGCATTTCATGGCGACAAAGTAAGGGTAGAGGTGACAAAGGGTGATCTGCGTTCAGGGCGATTACAAGGTAAGATCATTCAGGTTATTGAGCGACTTCAAAAAGAATTTATGGGAGTGCTTGAATTGAATAGGGATTTTGGTTTTTTCATTCCGCAAACCGATAAACCCATTCCGGATTTTTTTATTCCATTAGACAAGGTGAATGGCGCTAAAGATGGTGACAAGGTATTTGCTCGGTTGATTTCTTGGGATGACGATGATAAGAGACCAAGGGGAGAGATTATTGAAGTGGCATCGGTTGAACGAGAAGGCGATATGGCCATGAAGGAAATTTTAGTGCAACAGGGATTTTCGTTAAATTTCAGAGAGGAAGCTGTCGAGGAAACACTTCGTATTCCCGATCAAATTACAAAAGAAGATCTGGCTGTTCGAAAAGATATGCGCAGCACATTAACGTTTACCATTGATCCAGAAGATGCTAAAGATTTTGATGATGCATTGAGTTTTTCTAAAATCGATTCAGAACTTTTTGAAATAGGTGTACATATAGCTGACGTGAGCCACTATCTAATCCCAGATTCCGCTCTGGATGAGGAAGCGTATGAACGAGGGACTTCTGTTTATTTTCCCGATCGGGTAGTTCCTATGTTACCGGAGCGGATTAGTAATGAACTTTGTTCATTACGACCCCATGAAGATAAGTTGACTTATTCCTGCGTTTTTAAGATCAATGCAAAAGCTGAAATAAAAGATGTTTGGATTGGAAGAACAGTTACACATTCCAATCATCGGTTTACCTATGAAGACGTTCAAGAAATCATTGAAGGTAAAGCGGGATTGTACGATAAAGAGTTGCTTTTGCTTCATAAACTTGCTCAATTGTTTCGAGCCAATCGGATGAAACAGGGGGCAATTAATTTTTCTTCTCAAGAAGTTAGATTTCGGTTAGATGACAGGGGCGTTCCATTGGGAATTGTTATTAAAGAAAGTAAGTCATCGCATCAGTTGATTGAGGAATTCATGCTGTTGGCCAATCGGACCATTGCTGAAAAAGTTGCTAAAGTGAAAATCCACGATAAAGCCATCCCTTTCCCGTATAGAGTTCATGATCAGCCCGACGAGGGTAAACTTATACCATTTATAGAATTTGCTCGAAAATATGGGTATGTATTTTCTACCCAAACACCTTCTGCGATTGCTCGTTCATTCAATGAAATGCTCGCCCGTGTTCAGGGTTTACCCGAACAACGTGTATTAGAGCAATTGGGCATTCGAACGATGGCTAAAGCAATTTATTCTGTAAAAAATATTGGACATTATGGGTTGGGATTTGAGAATTATTGCCACTTCACATCTCCAATCCGAAGATATCCTGATGTTCTTGTGCATCGGGTTCTTACACGCATATTAGCTGGAAATCCGGAATTTGATAAAAAAATGGAGCAAAAATGCCTGCATACCAGCGAAAGAGAACGCGCTGCCATGGAATCAGAGCGTGCAGCGAATAAATACAAGCAAGTAGAGTACATGAAGCAATTCCTTGGAGAAGAATTCCAAGCTGTTATATCCGGTGTTGCTAGTTTTGGTTTTTGGGCTGAAACCATTGATCACAAATGTGAGGGGTTGGTGGCTTCCACCAATTTGCTTGATTACGACGATTTTGTTTATCATGAATCTGAATATGCACTTATAGGGAAAAGAAGCAATTGGGCTTTTCGTATTGGAGATCCCGTAAAAATCAAGGTTATTTCTGCAAATCTTTCTAAGCGACAATTGGATTATGAATGGATCTTAGATGTGGAGTTTAAAAAATCAACACCCAAATCCAAGAAAAAATAGGACTCCGTTTTATTCTTTGTTATCTTAGAGCACTTAAGATATTTGCTATTCCATGACAGGTATTGAACAACTTCAAAGCCAATTTGAATCCTATTTTAGTCACCGGCATTTTCCTGCTTTTCCAAACACCTTATACGATCCATTAGAAGAGTTTTTATCCAATAGTGGAAAACGAATCAGGCCTGTTTTGTGCTTAATGGGAAATGAACTTTTTGGAGACTTATGCGAAGATGCATTTCATTTGGCCGCAGCAGTAGAATTGTTTCACAACTTCACATTGGTACATGATGATATTATGGATAAAGCCCCTTTGCGGAGGGGAAAGCCCACTGTTCATCAGATTCACGGAGAGCCAACCGCTCTGTTGGGAGGTGATGTTATGATGGTGGTTGCATATGATTATATCAATAAGATTAATTCATCGCATTTAAAAAAAGTGCTTTTCTTGTTCAATAAAACGGCTAAAGAAGTTTGCGAAGGCCAACAGTTGGATATGGATTTTGAGAAGAAAGACGGTGTACGGTTAAGCGAATACCTGCGTATGATTGAACTTAAAACATCTGTTTTGCTAGCGGCCAGTTTGCAGTTGGGTTCAATACTAGGAGGAGCTAGTGAATGGAATCAAAATCATTTGTATGAATTTGGACGGAATCTTGGAATTGCATTTCAGGTTCAAGATGATTATTTAGACGCTTTTGGTGATCCTTCTAAATTTGGTAAGCAAGTGGGAGGTGATATTCAAAGCAACAAGAAAACATTTTTAATGATCCATGCGCTGGATACTGCGCCAGAAAATCAGGTTGTTCAGTTGAAAAAACTTATGGATGAAAACCCCTCCAATAAAGTTGAGCGTGTGCTTGAGATTTTTAAAGAATGTGGTATTGATCAGTGGGCAATGTCATTGAAAGAGGAATATCTTCAGAAGGCGCTAACTCACTTAAATGAAATAGCTGTTTCTTCTATTCGAAAAGAACCACTTGTTGCATTGGCCCATTACCTAATCAACCGAGATAAATAAAGTATATACTGTGAGTACTCTTTTTCGTAAAAAAAATTTAGACGATATTTCAAAAGGAATTTCACTTGAAAGTGAAGGTACAGGAAGCTTAAAACGTGTGCTGACCGTCAGAGATCTAACTTTGATGGGGGTTGCAGCTGTTATTGGCGGTGGTATTTTTACTACGATTGGGTCAGCTGCATACCATGGTGGTCCCGGTGTTATATTTCTTTTTATCATTACTGCCGTTACCTGTGGATTTACTGCGCTTTGCTATGCCGAATTTGCGTCCCGCATTCCTGTAGCAGGAAGTGCCTATACCTATACCTATATTAGTTTTGGCGAAGTAGTTGCCTGGATTATTGGGTGGGCTTTGATTCTAGAATATGCAATTGGCAACATTGTTGTTGCTATTTCTTGGAGTGCCTATTTTAATAACATACTCTCTGGGTTGGGTTTAAATTTGCCTGAATGGTTAACCGTTGGATATCAAACCGCAAGTCTTAAGTTCAATGAAGCCTTGCTGTCTGGAACACCAACTGCAAATCTGGTTTTTGCCACAGCTCCACGAATCGCGGGAATTCCTTTTATTATCAATTTACCTGCTTTTGTGATTGTAATGCTTATAACCTGGTTGGCCTATATAGGTATCCAGGAAAGTAAACGGACAGCCAATGCAATGGTAATAGTGAAGATTGTGGTGTTGGTGATTATTGCCGTGATTGGTTTTTGGTTTATTTTTTCAACCAACACAGTTTCAAACTGGACTCCCTTTCTTCCGAACGGAATGGATGGTGTATTAAAGGGTGTTTCTGCTGTTTTCTTTGCCTATATTGGGTTTGATGCAGTTTCCACAACAGCCGAGGAGTGTGCAAATCCACAGCGTGATATGCCCAAGGGAATGTTATACTCCTTATTGATTTGTACTGTTATATATATAGTTACTGCATTGGTCATAACCGGAATGGTTTCGTACGACCAGTTTGAAAATATTACCGATCCCTTAGCTTTTGTATTTGAGAAAATCAATATGCAAAAAATTGGATTTTTCATTTCGGTAAGTGCGGTTATCGCTGCAACCAGTGTATTGTTGGTGTTTCAAATCGGACAACCTCGTATTTGGATGTCAATGAGTAGAGATGGACTCTTGCCCAAATCATTCGGTAAAATAAATACTCGTTTTCAAACTCCTGGTTTCTCCACTTGGGTAGCAGGTATGTTCGTAGGAACCTTGGTGTTGTTTATTGATGATAAACTCATGACTGATCTTACCAGTATCGGTACTTTGTTTGCATTTGTATTGGTTAGTGGTGGGGTATTGATGTTGCCTAAAATTGAAAAACAAAAAGGTAAGTTTTCAATTCCTTTTATCAATGGAAAATATATATTTCCTATGTTGTTTTTGATCATGATTTATTTTTTTCAAGATCGGTTTATGGAAGTGGCTACTAACCCGACTGCATCTGACAGCAAAGGGTATTTATTTTTTGGTTTTGTCATAGCTATGGCCATTTTATCTTTTTATGCATTCAAGAAAGAATTCTCGCTTATACCGCTTTTAGGGGTTTCCTGCTGTATGTATTTAATGGTTGAAATTCCTACAAATAGTTGGTTTGTCTTTTTTTGCTGGATGGCAGCTGGACTTTCCATTTACTGGATGTATGGTAGAAAACACAGCCGCCTCAATACATGAAATTTCAAGAAGGAGATAACATCATTATTCTAGCCACGGGTGAAACAGGGGAGGTTATTGAGTGGATAAATAAAAAAATGCTAACCGTCCGAGTAGGAGAAGTAGAATTTCCCGTTTATGCAGATCAGATTGATTTTCCTTATTTCAATTCTTTTTCTTCTACAAAAAAAGATAAGGTAAAACCCGAACTAGATAAATCAATTCCGAAATCGGAGAAAAAATTTACAAAATCGATTCCCGAAGATGGAATCCTTTTGTCCTTTTTCCCTGTTTTAGAAAAGGAGGTTTTTGATGAGGATGTGATCTCTCATTTCAAAATTTACCTGCACAACTACACCATTTACCCAATTCAATTCAGTCTTTCGGTTTATTTTGGACATGCCAAATCCATCGATCTTACTACGAGTTTGAGATCTTTAGAGGAAATTTATCTTTTGGATCTTCCTTTTGAAAAGTTAAACGATCAACCTCATATGGATTTTCAGTTCAGTAGAACCGATGATACAAAAAGATCCTTTCATCAAGATATCCGTTTTAAAATCAAGCCCAAGCAGTTTTTTGCAATAGCAGAAAAAACAATACTGGATCAGAGAGCTTTTTTTCATTTTAAACTGATCGAAGAGCTTCTTCTTGAAAAAATGGAGATTGAAAAAAAGGAAAGTCAGCTGGATTTATCCAAATTAAAGCTAGCCGGCTTTAAAGTCCGGGATTCCCCTTAATTTTACTCTCCGCAGTCGACTATCGCATGGTTTTCCATGAGGAAAGTCCGGACAGCCAAGAGCAGCGTACCGGTGAATAGCCGGGTCTCGAGTATTCGAGAACAGAAAGTGCCACAGAAAATTACCGTTTGCTTCGGCAAATAAGGGTGAAAACGGGAGGTAAGAGCTCCCGGTAATTGGCAGTAATGCCATTTATGGGTAAACCTTACGCGCTGAAATGCCACATAGGTCCGGGTACCCCGGTGGAAAGTTGCTCGCTTTCCCTCGAAAGAGGCCCGGATGGGTAGGCAGCTTGATCCCTTGAAGTAATTTAAGGGACAGATAAATGATAGTCTAGATACAGAATCCGGCTTATGAGCTGCGGAATGGAATTAAAAAGGCTCCCAATTGGGAGCCTTTTCTTTAGTCAAAATGAAATACGGATAGGTTAATTATCAAACTCAAAACGTGAGTGAAGAAGTGTATCAGTTTGCTGAAAATTTGAACTCAATTGATTGAAATAAAGGTTTAGGTAAAACCAATTATTCATATCATAATCAGACAGATACGAGTTATTAATTAGTTTCAATTTATTTTCAAGTTCGAACTGAACGTTCAACTCTAAATCGGCACGTTCTGCGCCAAATCCAGTTACTTTAAAGCTCTTTAATTTTTGAATGTATTCAGCCATGCTTTTGTGGATTTCCAAGTCTGCTTTCTTGATCATTTGAACTGAAGGGGTTGTAATTCGAATGTCCAATAATTCATCTGAGGGAATAGACTGACTTACCTCAGGATTTTTAAGACTGTCGCCTTCAGTAACAACGGAAAAAGAACTGGATGAGATCAAAACTGCTGTTAGTAGGACAAAATTCAGGATGTTGGATAAAAACTGTTTCATAATAAGTACTTTGTAATGCAAGGAACTATTTAATATTTTAGACGCTTGTCAGTGCTTAATCTTGCTTAATGAAGTGTTAATGAACTGACTATGCAAAGATACGTCTTAATATGCGTGTAGCAAGAGAATAATGTTAAGTATTTTTAAAAATTTCTAATAAAAAGTATAAATACGCACTATAATTATGATAATATATTTTAAAAATCTCTAAAGTTAGAATTATTCTAACAAATATCTGGTTTATTGGAAAATACTATTACGATCA
>JAULVY010000144.1:0-4164 GCA_032110825.1 Chitinophagaceae bacterium
ATTGTATAAGGACGTAACCAAAGTGATTGCAGATGCGAAGATGGCGGTTACACCTACCTTACTTGTTTCGTATGGCGGGCCGTGGGCAGAAAATTATTTTTACGAAACCGATAATCCGTATGGAGATAAAAAACTACAGTTTTTTACACCCTACGATGAGCTTGCAGGTAAATCCAGAAGAAGAGCTACCTGGTTTTTACCTGAAGAACATGTATTTCAAAAGCATGCTAAAAGTATGAAATCGATTGTGGAACAAGGTGGATTGGCTGGTATTGGATCTCATGGGCAGTTGCAAGGTTTAGGGTTTCATTGGGAGCTCTGGGCTATGCAGAGTGGGGGCATGAGTAATTTGGATGCATTGAAAGTTGCAACCATACAGGGTGCTGAAGCCTTGGGACTTGATAACGACTTGGGGTCTATTGAAAAAGGGAAGTTGGCAGATTTGATCATCTTGGATAAGAATCCATTGGAAAATATTCGCCATACCAACAGCATAAAATATGTTGTGAAGAATGGGAGATTATACAATGGAAATACTGGAGATGAAATTGCACCTACCACTAAAAAACTCAATCGAACAGAATGGGAATCACAGGCACCAACGGTAACTACAGCGGTTCGTGAGTAGGGCTGAAGATTTTTATTTGTTTTTAGCTTACCTTAAAGTCAATTAAATTGATAACCATGATCCGATTGCTGTCTTTTTTATTTGCCATGTTGCTGTGCACACAATTGTTTGCACAAGGGCCAAAAGTGTTAGTAGTAACTGCGCACCCCGATGATGAAACAGGATTTTCTGTAACCATGTTCAAAATTACACATGAGCTCAAAGGTGTTGTGGATATGGCAGTGATGACTGATGGAGGCGGAGGCTTCGCTGATTCGCAATTGGGGGCCATGTATTGGGGATTGAATCTTACTGATTCTGTTACGGCAAGAACACACTTACCCTTGATTCGTAAACAGGAGATAGCTGCTGCTGCCCGCATCATGGGAGTTCGAAACATTTACTTCATGGAACAGCCGGATGATTTATATACGACCGATATTACTCCTTATATATCAGGGAAAAATTGGGACATTGGTTATGTTGAGCGTAGGATGGATCGCTTATTGGCAGAAAGAGAGTATGATTTTGTGATTACCATGTTACCACATCCAGGCCAGCATGGTCACCACAAAACTGCAGCCTTGATGGGTATCCGAGCTGTTCAGCGCTATAAAGGAGAAAATAAACCGATCATTATTGCAGGAAGTCCTATGACCAATACTTCTAAACCAACTGAGTTTACCATGTTAGAGGGATATCCTGAAACAAAAATCAAAGCGGATGTTCCAATATTTACGTTGAATCGCGCATTTCGGTTCAAAGAAAATGATAAGCTCAGTTATAAAATTGTTGCGGATTGGGTTATTTCAGAATACAAATCACAAGGTGCTATTCAGGAAAATGGAATTCATCGAACCGACTTGGAGACGTATCGGTATTATGACATCAATAATTTCAATGGGATTGTCAAGGTTAAAAAATTATTTGATCAATTAGCCAAGAGTGGGTTTCAACCAAAATAATGATGAGATTATTGTTGTTTATTTCTATTGTAATTTTTGGAGTTGAATGCCAACTTCCAAAAGAATCAGAGCCATCGTTCAAGTTGATTCCTTCTGAAAAGTTTCTTTTCAAGTCCTTTGTTGACTGCAACATGGCGGAGGCCTGGATAGGGGATACCTTTAGAATATTTCCAGGCAAGTATGGTGAAGATCCTGTTTGGGGTTACTCCAATGAATTGGAATATGCGGATGGGAAAAATCCTGATGAAGTTTTTTTAACACCCCATGATCAATTTACAGATCCCATCATGCCACCCAATGCTCCACCCGGAACACCAGGGCTTCATGGTGCTGTTTGGTTTGAAACCGTTTATCAGTCGGCAGATGACAAGTCTGGTAAAACGCTTTATGCTATATACCACAATGAAAATTATCCAGCAACATTACCCTATGATCCCCAAACAAGAGAGGGGTATATAGATACGTTGTGGCCAGAAGGTTTATTGGGTCCAAAATCTGCGGCAGCCGTTTGTAGAATTGGTGTAATGAAATCAGTAAATGGGGGGCACTCGTGGGAGAATAAAGGAATTTTCATTGAAGACTTGCAACCTCGCATGATTCTTAAACCACATAACAATTCACTGACTTTTGCTGGTGGTGTAGGTGATCCTTCGGCTGTAGCTAGTGGCGACTACCTCTATTTATTCTATGGTGAATATGGGTATCCGGGAGAATACAAAGAACAGCTATATGATTCTGTGCTAGAGGCTAGTGGGCAGTGTATAAGTATTGCTAGAATTAAATTATCTGACTTAGACAATCCAGTTGGTAAAGCCATGCGTTGGGATGGTACTTCATTTTCAGCTGCATACAACAGCTTTGGAAAACCCATTCAATCTTTACAGATTCCTGCGAGTGAGAGAGGTGGTGCAGCTTCTAGAGCAGGAGGAAATTTTCATTGGGGTCCTTCTGTGAGCTGGAATACATATTTGAATTGCTGGGTGATGTTGATGGGAAGGGTAGAGGGAGAAAAATGGGTTGGAGATAAAATTTATATCTCCTTTAATAAGAACAAAGATTTAGGAAAAGGGGATCATTCGCAGCAATGGAGTAAGCCTCAACTTTTGATGGAGAAACCGGGGCATGTATTGTGGTATCCTTCATTGCAGCCTATGAATACGGAAGAGGATATCAAAGCCAGAAATACCTGTTTGCGATTGGGTAAAAAAGCTCGGTTGTTTGTGAAGGACATGCAGGGACCCACTGCTGAGTATGTTTCGGAGTATATTATTGAGTTTGAAAAAAAATAATCAATTCCGTACAGCCATTCCAATTCTTGAGTCTGCTGTACCGTAATATAAAAACCATTTTTGGTTGAAGTGAACCAATCCTTCAACAAAGCAAACTTCATTTACTTCTCCTGTTTTTTCGTAAGGTTTATTGGGATAAATGAAATACGATGATGTTCGATCTTTTAATTTATGTGGATTATTTCCCTCAAATAAAGCCTGTCCAGCACTGTAACTGAATTTAGGTAATGAACTGTCATTGAAATTTGCAGCATTGCTCCCGTTGTAGATCATTAAAATTCCATCGGTGGTTAACAATGCGTACGGTCCCGGTTCAACCAACCTGCTGTCGTGATACCCCATACGAGGATGCAGAACCGAAATCATTTTTTTATTCTCTTCGTTTTCGCATACCGTCCAATTTTCTAAATCTTCCGATGAAGCCAGGAAGATATCCGTATCTCCAAAATACATCCAGTATTTACCATTTATTTTTTTGGCGATCATTTTTCCTTTCTGTTCTTCAACAACAACGGCTCCGGATTTCGACCAGGTGTTGATGTATTTTTCATCTTTTACGACCGGACCTTTTTTATTCCATTGTTTCAGATCTTTGGAAACAGCAAAACAGAGTCGTGCTGTTTTTCCATCGTAAGCCGTGTAGGTTAAAAAATAATCGCCTGATTCTGTTTCTACGATACGAGGATCTTCAATACCTCCGGGCCACTCGTATGTAAATACGCTATCATTCTCAGGGAAAAGGATGGGCAGAGGATTTTTCTTGAAATGCAATCCATCTTCGCTTATGGCTAATCCCAAGCGGGATGTACCTTTTCTATCCTGTGCCCGATAGATCAGGTGTATTTTTCCGTCTTTGATGAATGCAGTAGGGTTTAAAACATTTCTTTCCTCCCAGTTTACCGTGGTTTGAGAAACGGGACAAACAAATTGTTGATTGCTGTCGGGTATGAGAATAGGGTTTAAACTATCCACTTTTTCAAAACCCAACAGTTGCCAATTTTTTTGGTGTTCGGTTGAATTGCTACAGGATATAAAACAAGCAATCAGACATATATATAGAGTGAAACGACGAATCATACGATGAAACTAATTTTCAATGAATTTATTTCATAATTTCCAATAGAATCGAGGAAACATGAAAAATTATCTTTTGTTGTTTTTGTTGCTAAGCTGCTCTGCTGCAATTGCGCAACCTATTGATACAACAGAATGGAAGGTCTATATGCAAGATGTTCAAATGCATTGGGATAGCATTGGTACAGATTTTTATGACGGCATGATTGCGGGAAATGGCAGATTGGGG
>JAULVY010000145.1:0-1161 GCA_032110825.1 Chitinophagaceae bacterium
CAACTATTTTCAGCTTTGATTGAGGAAACATTTGCCAAACTTAAAGAACTCGCCGCCGAAGAAGCTCAAACAGGACCGGCCGTTAGAAATGATTTAACCACTATAAAGAGCCACCTTGAATTGCTTGATGGCGATGAAAAAGAAATTTATAAAATATTGACAAACAATCTATTAAAAACATTTGGCTATGACCAGTTATAAGGAAAAATTAAACGCAATTACAACCTTCATTTTTGATGTAGATGGTGTCTTTACCGATGGAGCCGTTCTGTTATATAATGATGATGTTGTGCGAACTTTTAATTCCAAAGATGGCTATGTAGTTCAGTATGCTTCTAAGTTGGGGTATAAGTTATTCGCGATAACCGGTGGTCATTCAAAGGATGTTGAAGCAAGATTACTGGGCTTGGGCTTTAAGGAGGTCCACATGCGTTCAACGAGAAAAATTGATGTATATAATGACATCAAAAAAAGACACTCGCTGGTTGATGCAGAAATCATGTATATGGGCGATGATATTCCAGATTATCCGGTTTTGAAAGAGGCAGGACTTTCATGTTGCCCACAAGATGCTGTTTCGGATATCAAGCAAATTGTTGATTATCAATCTCCAGTTGATGGAGGAAAGGGTTGTGTGCGCGATATTATTGAACAAACACTGCGAGTACAAAGTAAGTGGATGTTGCCAGAGGCATTTGAATGGTAAATAAGCCTTCTACCATTAAATTTATTTAGAATAACTCGATAATTATTTATAAACCGTCTTTTTTTGGATAATTTTACAAAATGCAAAATGAAAGACCTTTATCTGATTGGTTGCCTTTATCTCTTAAGGAAGCCGAAAAGCGCGGTTGGGAAGAATTCGATGTAATTCTTATTTCAGGGGATGCCTATGTGGATCATCCTGCCTTTGGCACCGCTGTTATAGGTCGAATTATTGAAGATGAAGGTCTTCGAATTGGTATTGTAGCTCAACCCAATTGGAAAGACGATTTGCGGGACTTCAAAAAGTTAGGAAAACCTCGTTTGTTCTTCGGGGTGACAGCAGGTTGTATGGATTCAATGGTCAATCACTATACGGCAGGAAAACGATTGCGTTCGACAGATGCATATACCCCTGGTGGAGTTTCGGGATTTAGACCCGACTATGCCACTACTGTT
>JAULVY010000145.1:1175-2474 GCA_032110825.1 Chitinophagaceae bacterium
AAAATTCTAAAACAGCTTTTTCCAGATGTTCCTGTTTTAATTGGCGGAATTGAAGCTTCATTGCGCCGCGTAACACACTACGATTATTGGAAAGATCAACTTATGCCTTCGATACTAGTAGATTCCGGTGCTGATGGATTAGTTTATGGTATGGGTGATCAGCCATTGCGTGAACTTTTGAATCTGCTAAAAAAAGGGATTCCATTCAATCAAATAAGAACGATTCGTCAAGTTGCTTTTTTACAAGATAAACAAGTTGATTTACCTAAAAATAAAAATTGGGAAACCGTTGAATTAGCCAGCCACGAAGAGTGTTTAAAAGATAAAATTAAATATGCAGCAAATTTTAAAATTGTTGAAGTTGAATCCAACAAATGGGAAGCAAATCGCATAATTCAGCATGTTGGAGCCCAAACTTTGGTGATCAATCCACCCTACAAAACAATGAATGAGAAAGAAATAGATCGTTCATTTGATTTGCCATACACGCGTTTGCCTCATCCAAAATACAAAAAAAGAGGTGCTATTCCTGCCTATGAAATGATTAAATTCTCCATCAATATGCATCGTGGATGTTTTGGAGGATGTAGTTTTTGTACTATTTCAGCGCACCAAGGAAAATTTATCGCTTCGCGGAGTGAAAAATCCATTTTGGCAGAAGTAGAAGAAGTAGTAAATCACCCCGAATTCAAAGGGTACATTTCAGATTTGGGAGGCCCGTCAGCCAATATGTATAAAATGAAAGGTAAAGACGAAGCCATTTGTGCTCGTTGTACCTCACCGAGCTGCATTCATCCTGTGATATGCAATAACCTCGACACTTCACACAAACCGATGACTGAATTGTATAAAAAAGTAGATGCTAATCCGAAGGTAAAAAAAGCATTTGTGGGTAGTGGCATACGATACGATTTGCTTGTGGATGATTTCAATAAAAATAACGAGGATGGTAATCACGATGAGTACATTGAACAATTAGTTCAGCATCACATCAGTGGTAGATTGAAGGTTGCACCAGAGCATACATCTGATGCTACTTTGCGTGTTATGAGAAAGCCTTCCTTCAAATATTTTCACAAATTCAAAGAGAAATACGATAAAATATCTGCCAAACATAAGTTAAATCAACCGTTGGTTCCCTACTTTATTTCCTCACACCCCGGTTGTGAAGAAGAAGATATGGCAAATTTAGCAGCAGAAACCAAGGATATGGGATTTCAGTTGGAACAGGTTCAAGATTTTACACCAACTCCTATGACTGTTGCAGAGGTAATTTATTATACCGGTGTTCATCCTTAT
>JAULVY010000146.1:0-1812 GCA_032110825.1 Chitinophagaceae bacterium
TCCTCAGAAATCGGTTGTACCAAAAGTAGATGCAGATTGGAATCCCAAGAATCCAATCGATCATTTCATTTTCAAAAAAATGGACGAGGCAGGCTTCTCTCCAAATGAAGAAGCAGATAAACAAATTCTTTTGAAGAGATTGTCGATGGATCTAACGGGACTTCCACCTACGGTTGAAGAACAAGAACGTTTTTTGAATGACCCATCTCCAAATGCCTACGAAAAAGAAGTTGATCGCTTATTAGCGAGCAAGCATTACGGGGAGAAAATGGCTATTCATTGGATGGACCTTGCACGATATGCTGACAGCCATGGATACCAAGATGATGGATATCGAACCATGTGGCCCTGGAGAGATTGGGTGATACATGCATTCAATCAAAACTATTCATTCGCTCAATTCCTTACCTGGCAATTGGCTGGAGATTTGCTACCCAATCCCACCAAAGAGCAATTATTAGCTACAGGGTTTAATCGAAACCATAAAATTACACAGGAAGGGGGCATTATTGACGAAGAGTATAGAATAGAATATGTAACGGACAGGACAAATACATTTGGAAAAGCATTTTTAGCCATCACGTTGGAATGTGCCAAATGCCATGATCATAAGTACGATCCTGTTTCACAAAAAGACTATTACAGCATGTTTGCCTTTTTCGACCGTGTTCCGGAAAAAGGACTGGTAGGAGATATTTCATTAGCATCGCCCGGTGATCCACCTAACATGAAAATCACAACAGCAGATGTGCGTTCTGTTTTGAATTTTATCAATAAAAAAGATACTTCTGATGTGGTGGTGATGACAATGAAAGACAGTACTGATATCCGTTCAACACGTGTATTAAAAAGAGGAAATTACGATCAACCAACCGATACAGTAGACATGTCTACTCCTACTGCAATTCTTCCATTTAGCGCAACCCGTTTCCCCAAAAACAGAATGGGATTGGCAAAATGGATGCTGGCACCCGAAAACCCATTAACAGCTCGTGTTTTTATTAACCGAATTTGGAATGAGTTTTTTGGAAAAGGACTTGTAAAAACAGTTGGCGACTTTGGTATGCAAGGTGAATTGCCAACGCATCCAGAATTATTGGATTGGCTTGCCGTTGAGTTTAGAGAAAGCGGTTGGAATATAAAAAAACTAGTAAAGTTGATTGTTACTTCAACAACCTACAAACAATCAACACAAAGAAATAAAAAACAGTTGGAGAGGGATCCCGAAAATAAATACTATAGCTATTACCCCCGACTTCGTTTGTACGCAGAATTGCAAAAAGATTTGGTTTTGAGTGCATCAGGAATTCTCAACAAAGAAATAGGTGGGCCTAGTATAAAGCCATATCAACCCAAAGGTGTTTGGGAATCTACAACTTCAGGCAGAGGTGAGCTGGCGAGATACGTGCAAGACAAAGGTGAAAAATTATACAGAAGAGGCCTTTATAATTTCATCAAACGTACAGCTCCCCCGCCGGCCTTGTTGATCATGGACGCAAGTACACGAGATCAATGCGAAGTAACTCGATTGAGAACAAACACTCCACTTCAAGCCTTGGTACTGATGAATGATCCTCAACTCCTAGAAGCTGCTCGCGTAATGGCACAGAAAACAAGCAATCTTAAAATCAGTGAAAAAGATAAGCTGGTGAAAAGCTTCAGAGCAGTTGTATGCAGAAAACCCAGTGATAAAGAATTGGCTATGCTAGAAGCTTATTATGCGAGTGAAAAAAATAAATTTTCTAAAAACAAACAGCAGGCTAGTGCATTTCTGAGAGTTGGAGAACACGAGCAAATTAAAACAGCAGACCT
>JAULVY010000147.1:0-685 GCA_032110825.1 Chitinophagaceae bacterium
GAGTCTTATTCTCTTTTATTTAAGGTATAGGCTTTTAATGTGAACTCTGGTTATGTATTTATTCGAATACTCTTAGGATTATCTCTTTTAAGAATCACAATATTATAGTTTTAAAGTTTAACTGTAGGATTTATTTTAACGTAAATGCTGACATCAATATGCTGATTCTTATTCTATCAATCAAATTTAAAATCATTTAAAAAGTGAAATATCATATGTGTCTTCCAATTCTCTTGTTGATTCACAATTACTATCATTGGGTCCAAGTATAACCTTACCATCATTAAAAGACCAAGAACCATCACCCCCACAATTATACGGTTTCTGATAGACATAATAACTTGTCTCAGACTTGAATTTAATGATATGATAACCATCGTTCATAGCAAATTCTTTCCCAATTAGATCACTGACTGTTGGATCGCAGCTAGTTAAAAAAGAGATAGAAAAAAAAGTTAAACATAAAAGGAAAAATTTGTTAGTGCTTAAGGTGTTTTTCATTTTTTGTAATTTATACTCAAGTTAATAATTATTTCAATTTTTGTGAATTTCTTATTTCCTTTTTTTATAATTTTTCGTTTGGTCTTTATGATTTTAGAGACTCTACCGTATTTCATTCACTCAATATTTAAATTTTATAAGTCTGATTTATTGTGAGAAGGTCATAGGAATTAAATTAAAATTC
>JAULVY010000147.1:695-5419 GCA_032110825.1 Chitinophagaceae bacterium
ACAAAAACAGTGAGAAAGCTTTTTAGATTATACAACAAGCTCAAATTTATTTTTGAAATAACAGTCAGAGCGGAATTGAGAAAATTTTAAATAAGGCACCTAGTAGATTCCCCACATTAAAATAAAAAATCCCTAAAACATTGTAATACAATGTAATAGGGATTAAAAGTTGCTGTAGGGGGAGGAGTCGAACCTCCACGAGGCAGTTAGCTATAGCGCAAAGTTCAGTGGTCGACCCTGGTCGCTCCGATTGCTCGAAACGGCTCTACACTACGTTTGTCCTGTTATCCCCACCCCCGAGACAAGGGGGCATGTCTGCCGAAAGTTTCATCACCCCACAGTGGTAAAGAACTGATGCAAATTTAATATAAAGCAATATTTCTTGATAATATTTCAACAAATATTTTTTATTTATTGAAAATATTTAATAAATTTGCTTTTTATTTAAAATACTTAAAAAACGATTGATAAAATGGCTGCGAAATTGAATCTTGACAAACTCGACCTACAGATCATCCAGATCATGATGCAGGACGCTGGCATTTCCTATGCCGATTTAGGAAAGCAACTCTTTGTTTCGGGTGGAACAATTCACGTTCGCATCAAGAAACTTCAAGAGGTAGGAATTGTCAAAGGTACTAAACTCAATGTTGACCTCAAACTTTTAGGTTATGATATTACAGCCTTCGTTGGTATTTACCTCGAAAAAAGTTCACTCTACGATCAGGTTGCCGAAGACTTGAAACAAATTCCGGAAATCGTTCGACTCAACTACACCACCGGAAACTATTCCATGTTCTTGGAAGTGGTTGCAAAAGATATCAATCAATTGAAATTTGTATTGCACGATCAACTTCAAAAAATCAAAGGAATCGAACGAACCGAAACATTGATTTCTCTCGAAGAGAGTTTCAACCGCACTGTTCCGGTTGCAGGATAATTCTTCCTACCGAGTTAAATCGGTGTTGTTTTAATTTTCCTTCCCTTCCACTCATACTGTCCCACCCAACCCAACGTGGCAGCAATAACCGTATATGCAATATGAATGGGTTGCATCGGAAAAAACCAAATCAATAAATTGGTTTTTCTAAAGAACGTTGTGATCTGTTGCATAAACGGATATTCAATCATCCCTTTTACTACCACCAACAACAATGCCCACGCACTCATCCATCCGAACGCAACTCCAATCATCACCGCAAGTAAAGTTACATTCAACGCATATACCAAACCCAATACCCATTTGATCGATCGATTTTGATACAACGTTGATTTACTGGCCCAGCGGATACGCTGATGTAGAAAGGATTTCCACGATTTCTCTGGCTCCGTAACCACAACAACATCGGGCGAAAAACAATAATGAACTTTATCAGGAAACGCTTTCGACATCTTCTCCATCAACAACATATCATCACCGGTTGGAATGGCATCAATCCCCTCAAAACCATTCACATCTTCAAATGCTTTTTTCGAATACATCAGATTGGCACCATTGGCCATGTTGAACCACTGCTTTGTAACGGCTACAGCCGTGATGCCTTGTAGGGTTAAGAAATCAAGCGACTGAAATTTATCCAAAAACGATTCTTCTTTATCCATCGCAACAGGAGCAGCAATGAAAACGGATTTGTATTTTAATTGAAACGCTGCCATGGTTCGCATCCAATTTGAATTGAATCTGCAATCGGCATCGGTTGTAAGAATGAATTCGTATTTCGCTAACCCAACTCCTTTTTGAATGGCCGCTTTCTTTCCCTGCTCTTCAAACGATAATCGATGATACTGTATTCGTTCATCCTGCATTCCATTTACTATGGCTGCTGTTTGATCCGATGAATGATCATCCATGATCAAGATTTCCATTTGATTAGCTGGAAAATCTTGTTGTAAAAGCGATTTCAAACAGCCTGCTATGTTGCGCTGCTCGTTTCTAACTGCAATCACCACCGAAAACTTTAATGGGGGCGTTCCCGCAATTCGAAAGGGTTTCATGCTCATCAGGCTTCTTGCCGAATGCAACAGAATCCAACCGTAGGGGACTAGCACGATCAAGGCAATCCAAATGATACTCATGGGCTTCGCTCCAGCAAAGGTTAAATTTTATGCTTTATGATCTAAAAGAATTTTTACGGTATAAATTTGAGTATCTTTATTTAGTTGCATAACTAACTATATGCCGAACAATTCTTTTAAACGCGGGGAGCTCTATAGTTTCATCACCGGCATGGCATCAACAGCAATTGCTAGGCGACTGCAAAAGAATTTTAAGCTGCACGGAATTGAAATCACCATCGAACAATGGAGTGTGCTCTATCACCTCTGGAAAAAAGACGGAGTGAGTCAGCAAGATCTTTGCAACGCCTCTTTTCGAGATAAGCCCAGTATTACGCGGTTAGTCGACAACCTCGAAAAATTAAAATTGGTGAAACGGGTTCCATCTACAACCGATCGCAGATCCAATTTTATCATGCTTACCGATGCTGCAAAAAAAATGCAGGATCAAACCATGGAAATTGCTGCCATCACATTGAATGAAGCATTGGATGGTGTTGCAGTTACTGATATCGAGCGTGCAAAAATTGTTTTGCAAAAAGTATACGATAACCTCAAATGAAAATATAGCATATGGAAACAGTAAACACAGTACTCAAAGGCGCAGGTTGGTTGATTCACCCACAAGTTCCATCTTCTACATTTATTCCGGAAGATTTTGATGAAGAGCAACGCATGATGATGGACATGTGCTTGCAATTTTTACAATCCGAAGTAGACCCCATCTTGGATCGTATTGATCAATTGGAACCCGGACTCATGCCATCACTCATGGAAAAAGCTGGTGAAATGGGAATGTTGGGCATTTCCGTTCCAGAGCAGTACACGGGTTTAGGTAAAGACTTTATATCTTCTATTATTGTTGCTGAGGGCTTGGGTGGCGGGCATTCATTTACTGTTGCTGTATCTGCACATACCTGCATTGGAACTTTACCCATCTTGTATTTTGGAACCGAAGCACAAAAACAAAAATACATTCCCAACCTCGCCAGTGGAAAATGGAAAGGATCGTATGGACTTACCGAACCCAATAGCGGTAGTGATGCCCTGAGTGCGAAGTCGACAGCCAAGCTGAGTGAAGACGGAAAACATTATATCCTCAACGGTCAAAAATGCTGGATCACCAACGGTGGTTTTGCAGACGTGTATACAGTATTTGCAAAGATAGATGGTGTGGATTTTACAGCGTTTATTTTAGAAAGAGGGATGGAAGGATTTACGCAAGGCCAGGAAGAAAAGAAAATGGGAATCAAAGGTTCTTCAACGGTGCAATTGTATTTCCAAGATTGTAAAGTGCCAGTAGAAAACGTATTGGGAGAAATTGGCAAAGGGCATGTGATTGCATTTAATATTTTAAATATAGGTCGACTTAAGCTTTGTGCATCTACCTTGGGTGGTGCTAAGCGTTGCTTAAAGCACACTATACAATATGCCAAAACAAGAGAGCAGTTCAAAAAGCCTATCGCTTCCTTTGGAGCGATTCAGCATAAATTGGCAGAAATGCAAATCCGAAATTGGGTTGCTGAGTCTGGGTTGTATCGATCATCGTATTGGATTCAGGAAAAAGAGAAAGAACTGCTCGCTTCAGGAAAACCATTTAATGAATCTGCTTTAGCAGCAGCTGAAGAGTTTGCTATTGAGTGTGCCATGATCAAAGTATTTGGATCGGAGTTATTGGATTATGTCGTAGATGAAGCAGTTCAGATTCACGGTGGAAATGGGTACAGCGAGGAATACAATATTGCACGGGCGTATCGCGACAGCAGAATCAACCGCATTTACGAAGGCACCAATGAAATCAATCGCCTACTAACAGTTGATATGGTATTCAAACGTGCAATGAAAGGTAGACTTGATCTAATGGGTCCAGCAATGGCTGTACAAAAAGAATTAATGAGTATACCGGAGTTTGGAAGTTCCGATGAAACACCATTTGCAGAGGAACTGAAAGCCATTGCACAATTCAAAAAAGCAATTTTTATGGTAGCCGGCGCTGCCGTTCAAAAGCTCATGATGAAGATTGAATCCGAACAGGAAATTCTCATGAACATTGCAGATATGGCGATAGATGCCTACCACGCAGAAAGTGCATTGTTGCGTGCAATTAAATTGGTTGAACAAAAAGGAGAAGCACATGCCAATTTAGAGTTGGATATGGCTAGAACCTTTTTATATGATGCTGCTGATCGCATTCATAAAAACGGGAAAGATGCTATAAATGCTTTTGCCAGTGGAGATGAGCAACGAATGATGTTGTTGGGGGTGAAGCGATTTACCAAGTTATCGCCATTCAATTCAAAAGATGCAAGACGGCGAATTGCAGAAAAAATCCTACAATAAAAAAAAGGGCCTAGGCCCTTTTTTAATTCACTTTTTGCAAGCGATAATATTTACTGATATCGGTGACTCCTTTCTTAAGAACATCCGGAGTACTGGATAATGAAAAATCTTCCCATTGTGCAAGTCCGGCTTGTTCCGGCGAAGCATATTGTTCTGATGACAGTTCAGCTTTGAATTCTATTTTGGTTTGAATCAATCCGATGGACATGATGAATGATGCTCCTACGGTTATCATACCCAATAGTTCTCTAATATCCGAAGCATGCTTAAGAGGGTTTTGAAAGTTTAACACCAACAAAGCCATCAATGTGCCTGAACCTAAAAGGATT
>JAULVY010000148.1:0-7305 GCA_032110825.1 Chitinophagaceae bacterium
TTCTTATTATTGAGTTTTCAAAAAACAGCCGAGAGGAAATTCTTCAAATCACAACCCAAGTGGAAGCAGAGTTGAAATCTGCTGGGTTGGGCTATCATTTTCCTGTATTGTTTGGTGAGGATACCAAAAAGATCTGGACTTTGCGAAAAGCGGGATTGGGTTTGTTGAGCAATCTTCCTGGAGATGAAAAAGCAGTTCCGGTAATCGAAGATACTGCTGTTGATGTGCATGATTTGCCAGAATACATTCGGGAGTTTAATGAAATTTTGCAGAAGCACGGACTTTATTCTGTTCATTATGCTCATGCTGGATCGGGAGAATTGCATTTACGCCCCATCATCAATTTAAAAACAGAAGAAGGGAACAGGTTGTTTCGTGTTATTGCCGAAGAAGTAGCAAACTTGGTAAAGAAATATAAGGGTTCATTAAGTGGTGAGCATGGTGATGGAAGACTTCGTGGTGAATTCATCAAGCAAATGATAGGCGATACGAATTACTCCTTGTTGAAGCAGGTCAAAAACACGTGGGATCCCAATCACATTTTCAATCCCGGAAAAATAGTGGATACGCCTTCGATGAATACGATGTTGCGGTATGAACCGGGACAATTCACACCCGAATTCAAAACCATTTTTCGCTTTCATCAGCAATCGATTTTGCAGCATGCTGAGCAGTGTAATGGATCCGGAGATTGTAGGAAAACACATTTATCGGGCGGTACCATGTGCCCTTCTTATATGGCCACGCGAAACGAAAAAGATACCACACGCGCACGAGCTAATATTTTACGGGAGTTTTTAACCAGATCCGAAAAGACCAATCGATACGATCACAAAGAGATTTACGATGTGATGTCGCTTTGTCTAAGTTGCAAAGCCTGTAAGAGTGAATGTCCGTCTAATGTGGATGTTGCCAAATTGAAAGCTGAGTTTTTGCAGCATTACTATGATGCTAACGGAGTTCCTTTTCGTTCTAGGTTGATCGCGAATTTTTCGAAGTCGGCACATCTTGCATCTCTTTTTCCTGGTTTATACAATTGGGTGATTGATTTTTCTTTGACGGGTTCATTGATTAAACGATTATCTGGATTTTCCGTGAAACGTTCGCTCCCACAAGCTTCTAAGCAGACGTTGAAAAAATGGTTTAAGTCCCATGTGCCCATTCAGGCATCGAAACCATTTGATCGAAAAGTGTACTTGTTCTGCGATGAGTTTACCAATTACAACGATGCGCATATTGGAATTAAAGCTGTTCAGTTGTTGAATGGGTTGGGATATGAAGTGGTGATTCCTTTCCACGAGGAGAGTGGAAGAACGTGGTTGTCGAAGGGACTTGTTCGGAAAGCCCAGCAGATTGCCAATCGTAATATTGAGTTGTTGAAAGATGTAATTTCTGCTGAAACGCCGTTGATTGGTATTGAACCGTCGGCGATTTTAACATTCCGGGATGAGTATCCTGATCTTGCCAGTGATTTAAATTTAGAACCGGCAAAGCAATTGGCTAAAAACAGTTTTTACATTGATGAGTTTTTATCGAGGGAAATTGATGCAGGCAGGATTTCAAAAGATCAGTTCAAGTCGGATCCCAAGAAAATTTTATTTCACGGTCATTGTCAGCAAAAAGCAGTTGGTTCAGTTTCAGATACCGTGAAGCTGCTTTCTTTTCCTTCTGGCCATGAAGTGCAAACCATTCCTTCTGGTTGTTGCGGTATGGCCGGTTCGTTTGGATATGAGAAAGAGCATTATGATATTTCCATGCAAATAGGTGAGCTGGTGTTGTTTCCGGCAGTTCGCAAGCAAAAGGGCCAATGCACGGTTGTTGCTCCGGGGACCAGTTGCCGCCACCAGATCAAAGACGGAACAGGGGAAAAGGCTTTGCATCCTGTAGAGATTTTGTGGGCATCACTTCAGTCGAAATCCTAGGTACCTTTTTTTAATTGTAGTAAATATGAAAAAGCTAAAAAATATTCATCCTGGTGAGGTTCTCTTGGAAGAGTTTTTGAGGCCTTTAGAAATAAGCGCTTATAAACTTTCAAAGGATATCGGTATTCCTCAAACCCGGACTTCCGAGATCTTAAAAGGGAATAGGCGTATTACAGCAGATACGGCATTGAGACTTTCTATTTATTTTGGAAACTCACCTAAATTTTGGTTAGGCCTTCAAGATGACTACGATATTGAGGAAGAAAAAAGACAAAAAAAATCAGAATTGGGAGCTATTCGGCATTATGAGAACCATGCAGCCTAATCATTCATGCGTTTTTGCTACGTGTTTTTGAACTACTCCTAATCATAATACGTTGTAAGCAGGATGAATCTATTTGAATCTTTAGAAAGTGCATCCACCAACTTACTGCCACACGATGGCATGGTGAATTATTACGGGAGGTTGTTTTCAAAATCAGATTCGGACCTCCACACTACTCATTTGCTTGAGAAAATTCCTTGGGAGCACGATCGCCATTTCATGTATGGCAAAGAGATCATCACCAAGAGAAAATTTGCCTGGTTCGGGGATGCTCCGTTTGCCTATACGTATTCGCATATAACCCGACATGCCCAGATTTGGACTTCTGAACTTTTGGCATTAAAAACGGCAGTGGAAGCCCAATGCCAAGAAACCTTCAATTCCTGTTTGCTTAATTTATACCACAGCGGGGAAGAGGGAATGGGTTGGCATGCCGATGATGAAAAAGAATTACAGCCAAACGGTGCTATCGCTTCGGTAAGTTTTGGCGCAGAAAGAAATTTTGCCTTCAAGCATAAAAAAACAGGGGAAGTTGTAACCACGTTTCTGGAACACGGTAGCTTGTTGGTGATGAAAGGGGCTACTCAAACCTACTGGCTGCATCGACTGCCTGTTACCAAGAAAGTTAAAACGGTTAGAATTAACCTGACGTTCAGGACTATTAAAACAAATAATTTGGCATCTTTTTCATAAACAAAACCGCCATCTTATTCCCTGAATATTTACCTTTAAAAGAAAAAAGATGCCAGTTTATTCTTTGAATGTAAACGGTAAGACTCAAAAAGTTGATGTAGCTGCAGATACTCCTCTGCTCTGGGTTTTACGCGACAGCCTGAAGTTGGTTGGAACAAAATTTGGATGCGGTATCGGCTCATGTGGTGCGTGTACCGTTCATTTGAATGGCACGGCCATTCGTTCTTGTTTGACCCCGGTTTCTGCTGTAGGAACTGGAAAGGTGATAACGATCGAAGGGTTATCGGAGAACGGCAATCATCCATTACAAATTGCCTGGGATGAAGTGGATGTTCCACAGTGTGGATACTGCCAGGCTGGTCAAATTATGACCGCAGCAGCATTTCTAAAGAAAAATCCCAATCCAACTTTGGAACAGATAGAGTCGGCTATGACCGGTAATCTTTGCCGCTGTGCTGCTTATCATCGTATCCGTGAAGCCGTTCAGGTAGCATCAACCAAAATGAAATAATCATGAATACAACAATACATTCTGAAAGAAGAGATTTCCTCAAAAAAGTAAGCCTTTCGGGTGGTGGACTTTTATTGGGGTTTACATTATTTGAAGACCTTACTGCTGGAGAGATCAAGGGACAAATGATTGAGGGTGCTGTACATAATTTCAACAGTTATCTTTCTATTGCGCTTGATGGTACAGTTACGATTGCATCACCCAATCCTGAATTGGGACAAAACATCAAGACTTCATTTGCAATGATTGTTGCAGACGAGTTGGATGCGGATTGGAATAAAGTGGTTGTAGTGCAAGCTTCATTGGATACTACGAAGTTTGATAGGCAATTGACCGGTGGAAGTGGCGCTGTACCTCATTCTTGGAAGAGACTCAGAACTGCAGGGGCAACTGCCAGACTGATGTTGATGGAAGCAGCAGCACAGCAATGGAATGTACCTGTAGGGGAAGTGACTACCAAAGACTGAGTAGTATTGCATGTTGCTTCCGGCAAAAAAGCAGGATATGGGGAGTTGGTTCAAGGGGCATCTAAACTTGCAGTGCCCTCAAATGTTGCGCTAAAAGATCACAAAAACTTCAAGTTCATTGGTAAGGCTATAAAGAATGTAGAAAATAAAAATATTGTCACCGGTAAGGGTATTTTTGGATTGGATTTTTATAGAGAGGGTATGGTGTATGCATCCATTCAAAGGCCGCCTGCGTTTGGAACCAAAGTAAAGTCCGTTGATTCCAAAGCTGCAAAAGCCATGCCCGGAGTTACGGATGTTGTTGCGTTTAAAAATTTTGTTGCTGTTGTAGGAACTTCTACCTGGGCGGTTTTAAAAGCCAGAAAGTCGTTGGTGATTGAATACGAGAAAGATGCTGCAGCGTTAGAAAGTTCTTCGGATCACGATTCCATTTTCACCAAGATGATGGATGCTTCTAATGCTAAAGTGAATCGAAAAGAGGGAGATGTAGAATCGGCTTTCAAAAATGCAGCACAAGTAATCAAGCGCGAATACGAATGTCCGTTTATCCCACACAATCCCATCGAGCCCATGAATTTTTTCGCTCATGTTCGTCCTGATGGCATTGAATTGGTTGGTCCCACACAAACACCCGGATCGGCTAGAAAAGCAGTATCTGATCTTCTAAAAGTTCCTGAAGACAAGATTACTGTGGAGATTACACGATTGGGTGGTGGATTTGGAAGAAGATTGAAATTCGACTACGTGGTTGAGGCGGCTGAACTCTCGTCGATTATCAAAAAGCCAGTAAAGGTTATTTGGACACGTGAAGATGATATGGGTGGTGGAAGTTATCGTCCAGCTGTGCGCTATCGTTTTGAAGCTGCACTTGATGCCAACAAGCAACTTGTAGGTTATAAATTAAGAGGTGTTGGAATTAATGTTGGTAATTCAACACGAGAAAATAATTTTCCTTCTGGCTCCGTTGATAATCTATTGATTGAGTCGGTTGATCATATCTCTCCTATTACAACCGGCGCATGGAGAGCTCCAGTGACCAACTTCCTCGCTTATGCTGAGCAGGCGTTTTTAGATGAAGTGGCAGAGGCTATGGGGAAAGATCCTGTGCAAATGCGATTGGACTTACTAGAGAAAGCAAGAAAAGCCCCTGCTGGTCCCGTTCGATATGATATAAATCGAATGGAAAACGTTATCCGAGCAGTAGCAGAAAAATCGCAATGGGGTAAAAAGCCTGGAGTATCTCAAGGGTTTAGTGTTTATTTTTCACATGCTTCTTATGTGGGACAGATTTGTGATGTTGTAATGGAAGGTGGGAAGCCCAAGATTAAAAAAGTAACAGCGGTTTCGGATTGTGGAATAGTGATCAACAAATCCGGTGCTGAGCAGCAAGTGATGGGCGGAATTCTAGACGGAATGGGTCATGCGATGTATGGTAAACTCAGCTTTGTAAATGGTGAACCTCAGGAAAAGAATTTTGATACTTACCGGCATATTCGCATGAAAGGAATTCCTGAAGTTGAGGTAGGTTTTGTTGATAACGGAATCGATCCAACCGGATTGGGAGAACCTGCTTTGCCGCCTACAGGGGGAGCCGTTGCTAACGCAATTTACAAGGCAACCGGCAAACGCATGTATAAACAACCTTTTATAGAGCAGGATCCCCTCAAGGAGGATGAATAAACCTTTTCAATACGGAGTTGTTTATTATCTTCAAACCTATTTATTACCTTCATCACCAAATTTTAAAGACATGAAAAGAGTATTGATTTGTTTAGCGATTCTTACGATAGGTGTTTTGGGTGTTCAAGCGCAAGATCAGGTTGCTGCTGCTACGCCAGAGTACATTACTGGAAAATGGAATATTACTGTTAAAGGTACTCCCAATGGAGATGTTACCTTGCCTGCTCGTTTTGAAATCAAAGAAGGTGTTCTGAAAGGATATTTTATGGAGCCTGAAGCGAAGGAAGAGAAAAAAATGGATACGGTTTACCTCAATGAAGGTGTATTCAACATGGCTTTTACCATCATGAGTTACGATGTTACCATTACCATGAATAAAAAAGATGATGATAATGCTTCTGGTAGCCTTATGGGGATGTTTGATGTAGTTGCTGTACGTGTGAAAGAAGAGAAAGAAGCTGCAAAGCAATAATGAATTTATTCAGTTTGTGTAGAACCTCCACCTTTCGTGGAGGTTTTATTTTTTCCATGTATTCTTCGCATCAAGATGATTTCAATCAGTTTTTTGAGTTTTGAATCTATTTTTTATGTTTTCGTAAAGGCCTAACAATACTAGAAGCGAGCCCACAAGAGTAAAAATTCCTATAGGCTCATCCATGATGGAATTGGAAAGGATGAAGCCAACAATGGGACAAAGAAAGAGCCAGTAGGAGGATCTTCCCCCAAACGAGCGAAGTAAGTAGATCCAACATTGAATCGCTAAAATTGAAACACCGATTGCCAACCAGGATGTGGTGATCCAAAATTGAGAATCCAGAACATTGTCTTCTGGATTCCACGTTATGCAGGCAATCGGGAGTATCAATATCCCGCCAAAGAATGTTTGCCATCCATTGATGGTTAACAGGTGAATGCCCTGCCAATTGTTTTTATTAAAATAGATGGTTCCGATTGAGTAAATCAACATACTGGTAAATAGCAATACTATTCCTGTTGAACTGGCGTAGCTGTTTACGATCAGTGGATAGGCTGCAATTAAAACACCGGTTATGCATAGCATAAGTGAGGCCAGTGTTTGCCACTTTATTTTTTTGCGATCCCATATTCCAGATAACAGTGTGATGAAAACGGGATTGATGGCAACGGCTAAACTTGCTAAACCCGCTGATACTTCTTGCATAGCCAGTATGTATAGTCCCAGGTATAGGGTAATATTCAATGCTCCGTAAATCGCTAATTTCTTTAATTCATTCCGACTGGGGACTGGATTTTTCATTATAAAATGGCTAATAATTAGCATCAGGGAAGAAGCCATAAAGAATCGAACAACGGAAATGACAAAGGGCTGGGCTTGTTGCAGTCCAATTTTGGTTACCGTAGATGCAGAGGCCCATAAAATGGCAAAGACCAGTCCTACTCCAATATATCCAATACTACCTGAAATGGATAATTTCATCATTCAATTTAGTAAAGATTAAAATGCAGTTGTAGATTTGTTTGAACCAATCAAACATAGCACGTGAAATCAGTTTTAATTTTCGCCGTTAGTTTTTTACTTTTTTTGTCCTGCAAGAAGAAAAACGAACTGTTGACTGAAGCCGAAGTTCGGCATGTTATTGAAAAATTTGATGAAGGCTGGCAAAACAAGAAGGCAGATTTGGTTGATTCTGTTTTGTCTGAGCACTATGTTTATTATACTCAATCCGG
>JAULVY010000149.1:0-13753 GCA_032110825.1 Chitinophagaceae bacterium
TTTATGATGATGGAAACCGTTGTGTACGCCCGTGAGTTTTTATTTGTGAAAGAACTGTATGAAAAAGGGGAGTTGGGTAAGGTTCAATTTTTGAAGGCCAGTCATCAACAAGACATGGACGGCTGGCCAGATTATTGGCCAGGCTTACCCCCTATGCATTATGCTACTCACTGTGTTGGTCCCGTTGCTGGCTTATTGAAATTGGAAGCCGAGTATGTTTCTTGCTTTGGATCTGGAACAATTCGTGAGGAGTTGGCTAAGATTCACAATTCTCCCTTCGCAGTTGAATCCGCACATATCAAATTCAAGAATTCAGATTTGAGTGCGTATGTGTATCGGTCTTTGTTTGATGTAGCTCGACAATACAGAGAAAGCTTTGAAGTATACGGTTCTAAAAAATCATTTGAATGGGCGTTGATTGAACACGAAGAGCATGTATTGCATACTGCCAAACTTCCCGAGGATCAGATTCCTCAAAAAATAACTGTTCCCGATTATGCCCATCTGCTTCCTGAAGGCATTCGAGATTTTACAACCAAAGGTGTTTATGATATTGCCCAAAATACACACCTGAGTTTCACCCAAGGTGCTGGACATGGTGGATCACATCCGCATCTTGCACATGAGTTTTTGATGGCTCTAGTTGAAGATCGTGATCCGTTTCCAAATGCATCTCAGTCGGCTAACTGGACATCCGTAGGAATATTGGCACATGAGTCTGCAATGGATGGAGGTGCAATCAAACGCTTACCTGATTTCTTCTCATAATAAATGAACCCTTAACATAACCTTCATGCGTTTACTTGTAGTTCTTTTGATGTTTTGTTCTTCAGTTTTTGCGCAGCAATCGAGAAGAATTGAAGTTTTGTTTTTAGGTGATAACGGACATCATAAGCCCATGGAACGCGTTCCTTCCATCATGGCTGCTCTTGGCCCCAAGGGCATAAACTTTACCTATACCGATGATCTTTCGGATTTGAATCCGCAAACGTTGAGTAAGTATGATGCGTTGATGGTGTTTGCCAATTGGAATGAAATCGATCCTGCTGCCGAAAAAGCATTGCTTGATTTTGTTGCATCCGGGAAAGGGTTCCTGCCTATTCACTGTGCTTCGTATTGTTTTCGCAATTCTAGTGAATATGTGAAGTTGGTAGGCGGACAGTTTTGGAGACATACGATGGATTCCATCACTACGCAAACAGTTCAATCGGAACATCCGATTATGAAAGGGTTGAATGCGTTTACCGCTTACGATGAAACTTATTTACATAGTCAGCTTCAAGCTGATAATAACGTGCTTGCTGTTCGTGAAATAAAAGCTGATCAGGTAAAAGATAAGCCTGGAGAAAAGACAGAGCCGTATACCTGGACAAGAACTCACGGGAAAGGAAAAATATTTTATACCGCGTATGGACATGACGAAAGAACCTGGAATCAACCTGGCTTTCAGGATTTGATTTACAGAGCAATTTTATGGAGTGTAAACGACGAAGCTCGCAATGCTTTTGAATCCAGAAATCCTCGGGTGTTTCAATACAAATCAGCCAAGCTTCCAAATTATGAAAAAAGACCTGGAGAGCAGTTGCAGCAGCTGCCATTGAGTCCAGAAGAATCTATGAAGCATATTCAGGTTCCTGTTGATTTTAATTTGGAATTATTTGCCTCTGAACCCAATGTGATGCATCCCATAGCCCTCAGTTGGGATGAACGAGGTCGCATGTATGTATTGATTACCAAAGATTACCCCAATGAGAGAAAGCCGGAAGGGGGGAGTGATTATATATTGATTTGTGAAGACACCAATAAAGATGGGAAAGCAGATAAGTTTACTCGCTTTGCTGAAGGATTGAGTATTCCAACGGGAATGGTATTTGCCAATGGCGGATTGATTGTAACGCAGGCTCCGGATATGTTGTTTTTAAAAGACACCGATGGAGACGATAAAGCCGATGTTAGAAAAGTTTTGTTCACTGGATTTGGAACATTTGATACGCATGCGGGCCCATCAAACTTGCATTATGGTTTTGATAACTGGATTTGGGGATGTGTTGGGTATTCAGGTTTTAAAGGAGTTGTAGGCAATTCAAAAGATACCATTCAGTTTGGTCAAGCCTTTTTCCGTTTTCTTCCCGATGGGAGCAAGATGGAATGGATGACTTCTACTTCCAATAACACATGGGGGTTTGCATTTAATGAAACCAATGATGTATTTGGTTCAACTGCTAATAATTCTCATGGTTGGTACATGGCTATTCCGCATGCTTATTTCAACTCGAAGAATAATATCGAGAATGGAAGTCGGAGTACAGATACGCACCGAGATATGAAACCCATTACTGAAAAAGTAAGACAGGTGGATGCCTTTGGAGGGTTTACAGCAGCTGCGGGGCATAACTTTTACACGGCGCGTTCATTTCCTAAAAAGTACTGGAATCAAATTGCATTTGTTGCGGAGCCAACTGGGCATGTTTTGCATCAAAATAAAATGGTAAGAAAAGGAACCGATTATGCTGATAAGGAAAGTTTCAACTTGATGGCCGGAGCAGATGAATGGTTCTCTCCTGTATTTGCCGAGGTTGGTCCCGATGGAGCTGTATGGGTTGCCGATTGGTATAGTTTTATTATTCAGCACAATCCAACTCCCGAAGGTTTTGGTAATGGTCCAGGTAACGCTTACGAAACCGACTTGCGTGATTTTACACATGGTAGAATTTATCGAGTTTCGTATAAGGATGCCGCATCGTATAAACCCATATCCTTGAACATGGGGGATGTAAATGGATTGTTAGCGGCGTTGAAAAGCGACAATATGTTTTGGAGGATGCATGCGCAACGCATGTTGGTTGAAAGGGGACAGAAAGATGTAGTGCCAACACTAGTTGAGCTGATTAAAAACTCTGAGGCTGATGCATTGGGGATTTATCCTACTGCTATTCATGCGCTTTGGACATTGAAAGGATTGGAAGCATTGGATGCGGCTACTTTGGATTTAGCATTGAATCATCGTTCTGCTGATGTTCGGAAAAATGCATTGAAGATGATGGATCATCATGCTGCATCGGTATCAGCAATTTTGAAAAATAATGTATTGAATGATTCGGATTTGTTGGTTGTAATGCAAGCCTTGTTGGTAATGTCAAAATCGCCATTGGATGCAACAGCAGAAAAAGCGTTTTTCGACAGGCTATCTTCATCAAACGAAGTAGAGGATCGTTGGATGCCGGATGCTTTTTCTACGGTATTAACGGCCAATGGAGGAAGATTGATGAAGAAGTTATTAAGCGAGCAAATTAAAAATCTAAGCGCTAACAAGCCTGCTGTTGTTGCTACCAATCATGCCGGACATCAGATGCAGTCGCAACCGACTGCTCCAGTAAAAAAATCTGAGGGCGTTGATTTGGTAATCGGACAAATTAAAGTTGATCCGTCTTCACCTGCTGTTCGCGAGCGTATCAATGTAACCATTGAAGTGAAGAATCAGGGATCTGTTGATTTGGAGAAAGATGTTTTTGTTCCTTTGGATATTCGATTTGAGGGTATGGGAATAAAGGTGGATCAAGTGAGTCGGAATTTTAAAGAAGGAGTTAAGTCAGGAGAAACGGTTTCTATTACCAGAAACATCAACGGGCCTTGGGTGGGTAATATCAGTTTTTCAACGGATGTTGTTGGAGACTATCAATTGAGTGTCGATGTAGACAAGGCCAATGAAATTCGAGAGTCGAATAAGAACAATAATTATTCTGCTAAAAAAATCAGTTTTGTTCGTCCGCCAGACATGCGTGCATTTGCTTTGGAGAGAGCGGTAAGGAGTTATGCATCTGCGGTTCCGGCAGATTCTTTGGTTTCCATTTTGCGTAAAACCCAAGCCATGGATCCGAATTTCAAGTCGAGCATGGTGAAAGCCATTTCGGAAGGATGGAATTACCGTTTGAAGGACGTGAAGTTGAAGCCCAATGATAAAGTCTTTATGAGTGCGTATGCTAAGTTGAATACCAGCGATCGATTGCAGCGTATGTTAACCGCTTGGGGTGAGAATACCAATACGCTTGTAAATGCAGATGTAAAGCGTATACGCATTCGCACCATAAAAGAGGCGATGAAGTTTGATCTTAAAGAGTTTACGGTTAAGCCCGGGCAGCTTGTTGAAATCACGCTGGAAAATCCGGATGCCATGCAACACAACTTGGTTATCACAAAGCCTGGCGCAATGGAAAAAGTTGGAAGGGCAGGTGATGCGATGATGAAAGATGAAAAAGGAGCGGATAAAAATTATGTTCCTTCACTACCCGAAGTGCTATTCTCTACTCCATTGGTTAATCCCAATCAATCTTACAAACTTAATTTCAAAGCACCTGCAACGGTGGGTGATTATCCTTTCGTCTGCACCTTCCCCGGGCATTGGAGTATTATGAATGGGGTGATGAGGGTGGGGAGGTAGTGGAGAGGGAATAGGGAATAGGGAATAGGGGGTGGATTATTTCAGAGAAAGCTTTGTTCGTAAAGAGGATAACATTCGTATTATTTCTTCGGAAATACTCCATATCAAATCATATTTGCTTTTATCTGATATAAATCCCAGATTTCTGCAAATGATAAGCTGTGTTTGAACTTCATAAACAGAGCCTAATGCAATACTTAGATATCGCTTGTAATCTATCGATGATGTTCTAGAATATCCTTCTGCTATATTACTCGGAACAGAAATGGCAGCTCGTTTAATTTGATTTGCTAAACTAAATTTTTCCTCAACTGGTAAAACCTGTGTAATTATATATATCTGAGTTACTAATTCAATTGACTTTTGCCAAACAAATAAATCTCTGTAGCTCTTGATTTGATTCATAGATAAACCTAACAAGAATTTGGCTTTAAGCTTTGTGATAAATCACAGCTTTCTATGATCATTTTCACCTTTCCTATTCCCTATTCCCTTTCCCCATTCCCTTTTCCCTATTCCCTATCGCCTATTTCTCACCCTCCGGCCTCATCATGGGGAATAGCAATACATCCTGTATAGATGGCTGATTGGTTAAGAGCATACAGAGACGGTCGATGCCAAATCCGATGCCTGCTGTAGGGGGCATACCGTATTCGAGTGCACGTAAGAAGTCGTGGTCGATGAGCATAGCCTCGTCATCACCTCTTTCCATGAGTTTCACTTGATCTTCAAAACGAGCGCGCTGATCTATGGGGTCGTTTAACTCGGTATAGGCATTGGCGATTTCTTTTCCGTTTACCATCAATTCAAAACGTTCAACGAGTCCGGGTTTGCTGCGATGCTTCTTGGTAAGTGGACTCATCTCAATGGGGTAGTCGGTGATGAACGTGGGTTGGATAAAATGGCCCTCGCATTTTTCACCAAAAATTTCATCAATCAGTTTACCCTTACCCATGCTTTTATCGCTAGCAAGTCCGAGTTTTTTACAGACCTCACGAATTCCATCTTCATCCATCTCGCTGATATCAAAACCCGTATGTTCTTTGATGGCATCGTACATGGTTATGCGTTTGAATGGAGTTTTGAAGCTGATGGTCTTACCATTTACTTCTGCATCTGTAGTTCCGTTTACATCGATAGCAGCTTTTTCCAACAACTGCTCTGTTGTATCCATCATCCAGAGGTAGTCCTTATACGCCGTGTAAAACTCTAAAACTGTAAACTCGGGATTGTGTGTGCGGTCCATTCCCTCGTTTCTGAAGTTTCTAGAAAACTCATATACCCAATCAAATCCACCCACAATCAATCGTTTCAGGTAGAGCTCATTGGCAATTCGCAGATACATGGGAATATCCAATGCATTGTGATGCGTAGTGAAGGGACGAGCTGCTGCACCTCCGGGAATACTTTGAAGAACGGGAGTATCTACTTCAATTGCTCCGCGTTCATTTAGAAATTCTTTGATGGAGTTGATCAGTTTAGAGCGCTTGAGGAATGTTTCTTTTACTTGAGGGTTGATGATCAGATCTGCGTAACGTTGACGGTACCTGAATTCAGGGTCGGTAACAGCATCGAATGTTTCTCCTTCTTTTTCTTTTACAACCGGCAGAGGTTTGAGTGATTTGGATAAGAGGGTAAACTCCTGAACATGGATTGAGGTTTCACCGGTTTTTGTTGTGAAGACATAGCCCTTCACACCAATGATATCTCCGATGTCTAAAATTTTCCAAATGGAGTCGTAAAGGGTTTTGTCGTCCGTGGGACAAATATCATCGCGGCGAACATAAAGTTGAATCTTTCCTGAATGGTCTTGCAACACTGCAAAAGATGCTTTGCCCATATCTCGCACGCTCATGATCCTTCCAGCCAGGCATACGTTATCAAAGTCGGCTTTGTTTTCCTCACCTAAATAGTTACTCCTGATTTCAGCCGCAGTTATAGAAACTGGATACGCCGGCGCTGGATAGGGATCTATTCCTAAATTTTGTATATCGGTAAGCTTCTGCCTTCTAATGAGTTCTTGTTCTGATAGCGGATGGTTCATAAGGGGGCAAAGTTAGGGAATAGGGGAGATACAAGGGAATAGGGAATAGGGAATAGGGAATCACTTTCCCCTTTTCCCTATTCCCTTTCCCCCTTTTCCCTATTCCCTATTCCCTTTTCCGCTCCCCATCCAAACAGTGCAATATCATACTTTACTGGATCAAGGGGGTCGAAGCGTTTTAAATTTTCCGTTAGTTCAATGGCTGTTTTCCAATCTGCTTTTTTGGATTGAATCAATTGCAGATTGAAAGCAACGTTTTGTACATGAACGTCTAAGGGGCAAACCAATTGCGAGGGTTTTATTTGTTTCCAAATCCCAAAATCAACTCCACTTGTATCTTTTCTGACCATCCAGCGGAGAAACATATTCAATCGCTTACACGAGGAATTTTTTACCGGTGTTGCAATGTGTTTGCGTGTGCGATCGGGGGCAAAGGGTAAAGAGAAAAAATAGTCGTGAAATTGAATCAATCCATTTACAACTGTATCGTCGGTTTTTTTAATTCCATTTGAAAATGCTGATTCTAAACTTGGCTCACCTGCTTTGAATTCTTTATAACCGATGGTATAATGGTGTTTCAAAAACTCAATACAATACAACAGATCTGTTGCGTTAAAGGTGCGGTGTTTGAAGTTGAGCAGTTTTTTAAGATCTTTTTCTTGATGCTGCGTGATAAATGCAAATGGGGCATTATCCATTTGCTGCATGAGCTCCAGGCATTTATTTATGATGGTAGTTCGGTTTCCCCATGCAAACAGTGCTGCAAAAAATCCTGAGATTTCAATATCCTGTTTGAAGGTAAAACGGTGGGGAATGGAAATGGGATCTTTCTCGATAAAAGAGAGTGTATTGAATTGCTTCAATGCCTGATCAAGAAAAGATTGGGTTGATTTCAGGTCGACTTTCCTCGCTTCACTCATTTTTTTGAGATGGAAAGTTGGATCGCTTGATTAAGATCTTCAATTAAATCATCTGCATCTTCGATACCGACAGAGAGACGAATTAAACTATCGCTTAGTCCATTTTTAATACGCTCTTCGCGTGGTATAGATGCATGGGTCATGCTGGCCGGGTGATTGATCAACGATTCTACACCACCTAAACTCTCTGCTAATGAGAACAGGTGTGTGTTGGATAGCACTGTTTTAGCCGCATCCATAGATGAATCTTTTAATTCAAAGCTGATCATCCCACCAAAGTCATGCATTTGTTTTTTTGCGATAGCGTGACCAGGATGGTTTTCAAAGCCAGGCCAATACACCTTTTGAACCGCATGATGGTTGACTAGGAAATGAGCAATGGCTCTTCCGTTCTCGCTGTGACGTTGCATACGAATGCCCAAGGTTTTTATTCCTCTTAAAACCAGAAAACAATCCATGGGTCCGGGTACAGCCCCACAACTTTTTTGAATGAAATACAGTGCTTCCCGAAGTTCTGGTTTGTTCATGATCAGAGCACCTTGGATTACATCGCTATGTCCGCCCAGGTATTTGGTTGAGGAGTGCATCACAATATCTGCGCCCAGTGCCAATGGATTTTGCAGTGCCGGTGACGCAAATGTGTTATCAACGCAAAGCAGTATGTTATGCGCTTTTGATATTTCTGAAATGGCAGCAATGTCAGCAATATTCATCAATGGGTTTGTGGGAGTTTCAACCCAAATCAATTTGGTATTTGCATTGATTTTTGATTGGATGTTAGCAGTTGATGACATGTTGATGTAATGAAACACGATGCCGAACTTTTCATAGATCTTGCTGAAAAGGCGGTAGGTTCCGCCATACATATCATTCCCTGCTATGACTTCATCACCTGGCTTTAATAATTTCAGTACACTATCGGTTGCAGCAACTCCACTGCTGAATGCAAGTCCGTATGCACCACCTTCAATGGCTGCAAGTGCCTCTTCTAAGGCTTTTCGTGTTGGATTTTGAGATCGAGCGTATTCAAAGCCCTTGTTTACACCGGGTGCTTCTTGAACATAGGTAGAGGTTTGATAGATGGGCGTCATGATGGCGCCTGTACTTGGATCAGGTTTTGCTCCCGCGTGTATGAACAAGGTTGATTTTTTCATGAAGTGAAATTAGTATTTATTGGTTGGGTGGTATTAATTTTCAGATGTTCTGATCAAACCTGTTCCTATCATTTCTGAACGCATTTGTTCGTCGTTGTAAATACGGATCAATTTTTCGCCGATGTCCTCAGGCTCTTGGGCATTGAAATACATTCCTGCCATACCGCAAAATTCTGACATGCTGCTGTTCTCACCCGTAAGAACTGGAACGCCGGCTTTCATGGCATGGAGTACTGGAATTCCAAATCGTTCAAATGGGCAGGTATGAACCAAAGCGTATGCAGATGAAATCAACGATTGCTCCTCCCAAGGCCCTGAATTTGGAAACAGTAAAACTTCATTCTTGTATTTGTAATATTCCAGAGAGTCCATAATGTCTGCAGAATACGAACCTTGCGGACCGCATAAAACCATTTTCATGTTGCTCCCTATTCTTTTCTTGAAAATCGAAAACCCTTTTAATAATGAAATGATATTTGCTGCAGGGTGAATTGGGCCCTTGTAAATAAAGTAGGCATCTCCTCCAGTATTTTGGTAACGGATAGCATCTCGGGCATCCTCGTCTGTCTGGGAATAAGCTGAATTTGCTTTGGGTGCGCGAACGATTGCTTTGTTTTGAGCTTCTGGGATAAAATGAATCAAGGCTTCTTTTGTGAACTCAGACAATACAAATACAGTCTCTGTTGCTGTCACTTGTTTTTTTATCCATTTCTTTTCCTGCCAGCGATCCATGAATTTTAGGGGAGACTTGGGGTCAAATGGGTATAGGTCGTGAATCAGGAGTATATTTTCACCAGTCAATTCTTGTGCTGATTCGCGCATACCGATATACGGTTTGGGAATGTTTTCAGAAAAATATACCTGTGCCATAGTGCAAATTTAAACTCTTGTGGCTTGTTGCTCAAAACGTAACTTTGCCCAAACTAGTTGCATGACGGAATCGACTATTACCATAGACGTACAGTTGGATGATCAAAAAATACCTCACCAGATTCTTTGGAATGCCACCCAATCCAATTCAGAAGATAAACAAGATGCCAAGGCCATGATGATTTCCTTTTGGGATGGAAAGGAAAAGGCGGCTTTGAGAATAGATTTGTGGACCAAAGACATGATGGTGGATGAAATGGGTGATTTTTATTATCAGACCCTCATGACCATGGCCGATACCTTTGAGCGGGCTACTCATCAAGAAGAGCTGGTGGGAGAAATGAGGCAGTTTGCAAAAGGGTTTTACCAAAAATTCCGAAAAATAGTGGAGCAGAAATAATTTCAAAAAGAGGGTAGGGGAAAGTTTAGAAAACTCACTTTAAAATAATAGGATATGTCACTTGAAACAACAATCAACGAACAGTTGAAAAAAGCCATGTTGGCCAAAGATGAAAAAGGGTTAAGGGCCTTGCGTGCCATCAAAGCAGCGATTTTGCTGGTCAAAACAGCTGAGGGAGCAGGAGAGCAAATGACTGAAGAGGCAGAAATTAAAATGCTTCAAAAATTAGTGAAGCAGCGAAAAGATTCCATAGAAATTTTTGAAAAGCAAAATCGTGCGGATTTGGCTATCAAAGAGAAAGAAGAAGTTGCGGTGATTGAACAGTTTTTACCCAAGCCTATGGATGAGGCGGAACTCCGGAAAATTATCGGAGAAATCATCCAGCAAACTGGCGCTGCTGGTCCCGGTGCCATGGGACAGGTAATGGGACTTGCCACGAAGCAGTTGGCGGGTAAGGCAGATGGTAAGACTATTTCTGCCTTGGTAAAAGAGTTGCTTGCTTCTTAATCAACCCCAAAGACCCAGCCTTCATGCTTATTGATATCATTGGTTTAGTTCTTCTGGTTTTGGCTATTTATAAAGGGTGGTCAAAAGGGTTGGTCATGGCCCTTTTTGTTTTTGTTTCCTATTTTATTGCTTTGGCCCTGGCATTTCAATTTTCCGGCATGGTTGCCGATTACTGGAGTGAACGATCAGGTGAAAAAAGCCGTTGGCTTGGAACTGCTTCTTTTATACTGGTCATGTTGGCGGGAATTATTGCGGTGAGGTTGATTGGAAAATTGATTGAGAAATCAATTGAGTTGATATTGTTGGGTTGGGCTAATCGCTTAGCAGGAATTGTTTTTTTCCTCTTGATCTATATAACGGTATACGCAGTTGTATTGGTTTATCTGGAAAGATTTGAGTTCATTGGAAATACGGATCATGTTCAGAGCTTTCCGTATCTAAGAAAATGGGGGTTAGGGGTTATTGAGATCTTTCAGGAATGGATGCCTGGATTAAAAGATTTGTTTAAGCAAACATTTCAAAATTTTAAACAAGAGGGATAGTTGTTTGCGATACGGGGACCAATGTCGGCCATTTTACCTTTCTTTGCTATACCCAAAACTACTAATCAAACATTCTCTTGAGAAAAGCCCATGAGTCTAGCATACGAGGTTAAAGTAGATAAGCAGTTCAAATTTATTGAGGAGGGGCAAGGTCAGACTATGATTTTGCTTCATGGTCTTTTTGGGGCCATGAGTAATTTTGCAGGTATTGTAGATCATTTCAGGCACACCCATAGAGTGGTTGTGCCTTTGCTTCCTTTATTTGAGTTGGATTTATTGCATACCAGTGTTGGGGGTTTAGAAAAATACTTGACCAAATTCATAGACCACAGGGGGTATAATCAAATCCATTTATTGGGAAATTCTTTGGGAGGACATGTGGCATTGGTTCATGTATTAAAAGCACCTTCCAAAATCCGCTCTTTAATATTAACGGGAAGTTCAGGTTTATTTGAAAACGGAATGGGAGATACCTATCCCAAACGTGGTGATTATGAGTACATCCGGAAGAAAACGGAGATGACTTTTTACGATCCCAACACAGCTTCTAAAGAATTGGTTGACGAGGTGTATCAGATTGTGAACGAGCGAATGAAAACATTGAAAGTTATTTCTTTGGCAAGAAGTGCTATTAAAAATAATTTAGGCGATGAGCTGAAGCAAATTAAGTTGCCTACTTGTTTGATATGGGGAAACAACGATAGCATTACACCTCCATTTGTTGGAAGGGAATTCAATAAATTGATATCAAACAGCGAACTCCACTTCATTGATCATTGCGGTCATGCACCTATGATGGAAGTTCCAGATGAGTTTAACAGGATTCTTGCAGTTTTTTTACAAAAATTTGAACATCCTGCAGCAAATTAGCCTTAATATTGGTCTATTCTAAGTAATATGACCCATTGCAGTCAGCTTTTAGAACCATTCTCATTTACTGTTGATGTACATCAAACTGTTGAAGAGGTTTTTCAACTGCTGGGAAAAGAATACGAAGGGTTCATACCAGTTCTGGACGGAAATCAATTTTTAGGTTTTTTACCTGCACCTGAATTGGAGGAATTTGATGCTGATGTTACCCTTGATGAACTGCAACATTTATTGATACGGGCTCATGTAAAATCTAGCGATCATTTTTTTCAAGCGCTTAAAATAAGAGCAAAATTCCAACTCAATCTTATACCGGTTGTAAATGAAAAACTAGAATGGGAAGGCGTGATTAAAGAAGATCGGTTGCTCGACCAAACAGCTTCCGTATTGGGTGTTTCGGAAAAAGGCTCTCTTCTGGTTCTGGAAATGTCAGTCTTGGATTATGCTCCAGGCGAGATCAATCGGTTGGTAGAATCAAATGATGCCATGATCATGGGGTTGAACACCCAGACTGATCATCAATCAGGCATGATGCAAGTGATTTTGCGCATCAACCGCGAAGAAATTTCAGACGTTGTAGCTTCATTTCAACGTCATGATTACACGGTATTGTTTTATTACGGGGAAGAGCATTATGAGAATACCTTGCAGAGCAACCTCGACCATTTATTGAACTATCTCAACATCTAAATGGGTTTCATTTTCAATTCCATTTCGGATCCACCCTCTTTTTGTTAACTTGCTGCAATGATTTTTGTGCGAAAATTTATTTCGCTGCTTTTTATTTTTGGAGTTGTTCAAGCGCAAGAAAGCATGGAGGTTCTTTATCAAGACGATCCCATACTCAATCGTACATACCTCACCATTCGAAATATTTCCATCAATGGCAATAAAATAACCAAGCCGTATATCATTCTTCGCGAGTTGGAATTGAAAAGCGGGTCATCGTATAGTATTTCCTCTATTTTAGGTGGATTGCAAACCAGTCGACAAAACCTCATGAATACAGCATTGTTTGTTGACGCATTGGTGGATTTTACCAATTGGTACAATGATTCTCTTGATTTGCGTGTTGAGGTAAAAGAACGTTGGTATTATTTTCCGCTCCCTTATTTAAAGCCTGCCGACCGCAATTGGAATGTATGGTTAAATGATTACAACCTCAATCCCAATCGGGTAAACTATGGAGTGAAGTTCATTGGAAGGAATATTACCGGAAGAAACGACCGCATGAATGTTTGGCTAATCAATGGGTATACCCAGCGATTGGCGTTGAAGTATTACAATCCATTTTCCGACAATACACTTCGTCATGGATGGGGAATTGACGTTTCTTATTCGCGCAACCGTGAAGTGAATTACAATACGGGTTCAAACAAGCAATTGTTTTTTAAAGACCCGGATCAGTTTATACGGAAACAACTTTATTTGGGTGGCTTGTATTCCTACCGAAAGGGGTCTATAACCCGACATTATGTAAGGGCTGGCTATCAGCAAGAATCCATTGCAGATACTGTTGCAAATTTGAACGCTCAATTTTATGGATCCGGAATAAAACGGGTTGCATATCCCGAACTCAGGTATACACTTCACTATTACGATTTGGATTATATCCCTTATCCTTTGAGCGGAAATTTGATTGAGTTGGAATTAGTTCGAAAGGGGTTGGGGGGAAAAGTAAACCTCACGCAACTTTCTTTTACGTTGGGTAAGTATTTTAAACTTCCCAAAAAATGGTATTGGAGCTCTTTTTTAGAGGCCAATCTTCGGGTGCCGTTTGATCAACCTTATTTTAATCAGTTGATGCTGGGATACAATGATTCTTACTTGCGCGGATTGGAATATTTTGTGGTTGATGGTGTGGCAGGTGGGTATATACGGAATACCATTGGCAAGGAATTTTTGTCTTACCAATTTAAAACGGGACTGTCTTCGAAAACATATTCATCCGTTCCATTTCGGTTTTACATAAAAGGGTATGTTGATGCAGGGTATGTGTACAATAAAA
>JAULVY010000150.1:0-15419 GCA_032110825.1 Chitinophagaceae bacterium
GTACTCTCGGGAGCCAAATCCAAAAGAACGCAGATGAATAGAATAAACACGCACCGTATCTCCCTCAACCAACAGATCTGCGTATACGCTGGGCTCTGAATGATCGCCCTCTTCAGGTGGATACGGGATCACACCTCCTTTCAAAACTGGATACTTTGAAAATATGGCTATGCCACTGTATTGACCTGTCCCAAAAATATCTTCTCCTGCAAACTGCTGATATCGATAGCCTCTTTTTTTCAAAACTTGAAAAGGATTTTTATCGCCAGATTTTGGCATGGTCAGAAATTCCTGAAAACAAATAACATCCGGATTGTAGCTCTCAATAACGGATAATACAGATTGATCATGCCGATCACGACCAGGCTTGAAATCATTTTCCTCAAATGGAATGAAATGACGCACGTTCCAATTCATCAAACGAACGTGATGAGGCTCACTCGTTTTCTCTTTATAGGAAAGTGTATTAAAATGCCACCCAACGTGGAGTCGAATACCGGGAAGCGCAGCTATAAAAACCAATAGAGATAAAACAGCAAATCTCCTTTTAACGAATAGCCAGAATACAAAAAAAGCAATCAATAAGGTAAATAAGTACGGAAAAACCAATCCCAAAAAACCGGTAAACCACCAATCGGTTGGATGCAGGTATGATGCATAACTGCAAATGAGGAAAAAAAGTGCAGCCACTGCATTTGCAAAAAGAATCAACCCGTTGAGCAACTTAGAAAACATAAGGTGCCTACTTAAAATTTTTTACTTGCTTCTTCCAAAATCTTTTTCTCTTCTTTTGTCAGACTATCGTATCCACTCTGATTGATCTTATCCAAAATCTCATCAATTTTTTGCTGCGTTACGTTTGCTCTTTTTATAAAGGGAGATTTCCCGCCCTGATTATAAAAAGATGCTTGGCGTGGGTTGAAGGGTTTTCGTTTATCGGGACTAAACAAATTACTCATCCATCTGGCCAACTGATTCATCCAATCTCCTAAATCCAAACCTGCATGTAGTTGCTTGATATAAACATACCCCATCAACAAAGCAACTCCGATTGGAATGAGTGACCAGCGATTGGACATGGCAGATGAAAAATTCAACAAAACATAAATCAAGCTGATAACCCACAACGGAATGCCCCCGTTGATCATGGGGAAAAATCGATACCGGGGAGCCAAAGTAGTCGCTGCTGCAGCCAATCCTAAAATACCACAAACCACGCCGCTGAAAAACACATTTGTAGCTGCATCGCCATAAACAAGGTTGGAGGTAACAATAAAAGATAAACCAGACACAAGAGCACTGAAAAGGTAAATAGGAATAACCTTGTCATTCCCTATCAAGTCCTGCACCAAATACCCAAAAGTCCACATCCAAATTAAATTGCCAATCACCAGAATCAACTTCACCTCCGAAAACGCCATAGTAAGAAGGGTCCACGGACGGGTAATCAATTTCAAAGGATCTGCGGGTAGGACAAACCAGTGATATATATTTCTATAAAAAGCTTCTTCCTGCAAACTTGAAAACACATAAATACTCTTGATGAAATTCAGCAGAATGAAGAAAACAACATTCAGGATGATGAGCATCAGCAATGGATTTCCAACATTCCACATAGACGAACGCCCAGATTCAAATTGTCCCCGATACCTCATTGATTTTGCTTTCAATAAAAATGATTTCTACTTCGTTGATTCCAAATCATTACAATCACAATTCCTACAGCAGCACCGCCCAAATGGGCAAAATGAGCAATTCCAGTAGAAGCACTGGAAACACCGCCAAACAAATCCAACAATGCCAAGCCCAATAGCGCCCATTTGGCTTTGATTGGAAAGGGAATAGGGAGAATTATCATTTGGCTGTTAGGAAACGTATAGGCAAAAGCTGCAAAAATTCCCATCACTGCTCCAGAAGCACCTAGCGTAGGAACGTTGGATCGGATATACCACTCTTCCATTCCAATCTTACCTGACTCATACGCTGCATTCAGTTGAGCAATATCATACGAAAGTGCCAATTCCTGTGTAATCCCCGCTCCCAATCCACATACCAAATAAAAAATCAAAAACCGTCTAGGCCCCCACAGATTCTCTAACGTGGATCCAAACATCCACAGTGCAAACATATTGAAGAGAATATGAAAGAACGAAGAAGGAGAATGCATGAACATGTACGTGAGGTACTGCCAGGGTTTATAAAAATCAGATTCAAAATGATGTAACGCAAAAAGGCTCGTCATTTTAATTAAATCTTGACCAACGGTTATTTGCGCCAGCCAAACCAAGGCATTGATGATGATGAGGTTTTTAATGACCACTGGAAGCACCTGAAACCTACCGGGCCTGATCTCTGATTGCATATTGAATATTATCGTACAAAGTTAGCAATACTGCAGAACTTTAACGCAGTTTGAGTTGAACTACATTCTCTATGTGATGCGTATGAGGGAACATATCGACCGGACGAATGGCAGTTACTTGATATAACTCGGAAAGCAACTGCAAATCCCTTGCCTGCGTTGCAGGATTGCAACTCACATATACTACTACCGGAGCCTTCATGGCTAAGATTTGATGAATTAAGTCTTCATGCAACCCCGCGCGTGGTGGATCTACAATCAAAACATCCGGTTTTCCATGTTCCTCAAAAAAAGCAGATCTGCAAACCGCAGCAACATCTCCCGGAAAAAACATTGCATTAGCAATCCCATTTAGTTTTACATTTTCATGGGCATCATCGATTGCCTCTCGAATCAGTTCCACCCCAATCACTTTTTTGCATGCATCACTGCAATAAATACCAATGCTTCCCGTCCCGCAATACAAATCATACACCACTTCATCCCCTTTTAATTCAGCAAACGATTTGGTTATATCATAAAGCGCCTTTGCTTGGTAGGTATTGGTTTGGAAAAATGATTTGGGTCCAATCTTAAACTTCCGGTTTCCCAATTGTTCAAGTGCATAGGGATTACCGTGATACAAAATCGGTTCCTGATCATGAAGACTATCGTTGAATTTTTTATTTATGGTATAATACAAAGATGTTATGGAAGGAAACTGATCTTTTACCTGACTCATCAAATCCATTCTTGCTTCCGGATCATCCTCCCCAAAAACCAAATTCACCATCAAATCCCCCGTTGTGCAGGTGCGAATCACCAAGTTTCGTAACAGTCCAGTGTGGTTTCGTATATCATAAAAAGAATAGCCTTTAGACAATGCATAGGCTCTGATGGCATTCCGGATTTCATTGCTGGGAGATTCTTGCAGATAACATTCTTCAATGTCAATCACCTTGTCAAACGCACCTGGAATATGAAACCCTAATGCCGGTACCTGAGGCAATCCGCGGGGACCATCCTCCGGCATAGCCATATTTTTAATTTCCTCTTCCGTATAATACTTTTTGGAACTGAATGTAAACTCCAACTTGTTTCGATACTCAACGGTTTTCTCAGCGCCTGCAATGGGTTGCATGGGAGGCAAATCGAGCTTCCCCAATCGCTTCAATTGTTGCTCCACCTCTTCCTGCTTGTATTCCAATTGCTTTTCATATGGAAGCATCTGCCATTTGCAACCACCGCAAACACCAAAATGCTTGCAAAACGGCTCAACCCGCTCTTTTGAAAATTGCCTAACCCGAATCGCCCTTCCCTCAGCCCAGTCTTTCTTACTCTTGGTGAGCCGAACATCTACCCGATCTCCCGGAACAGCTCCCTCAATAAAAATGACCTTCCCTTCAATTCTGGCAAGGGATTTACCACCAGCCGCATAGCCCACCACTTCAATATCTTCCAATACGGGCAGTTTTTTCTTTCGCATGGCCCAAAGTTACCATTCCAGTCAACGCAATATTGCCTTTTAACTTTGCGTTTCCTCCTTATTGGATATTTTTGCGAAAAACCTACTGAATGCGAATATTCTTCGTTTTATGGATCTCGCTCCTTTCCCTTTCTCTCTCGGCTCAAAATGCGTACGAGATCAAAGCCAATATCAAACCTTATACCAAAGGATATCTTTACCTGGCCTATCATTTTGGCGCTAAACAATATTTATTGGATTCGGCGGCCATAGCACCGAATGGAGACGCTATTTTTAAAGGACCTCAAAAACTCCAAGGCGGTGTATACATGATTGTTTTCCCTCAGAAAAACGGCTGGGTGGAATGCATGATCGACCAGCAACAAAAATTTGCGGTGCAAGCCGACAGCAGCGATATCATCAAGGGACTTCAATATGAAGGCTCTCCCGACAACACCATTTTCGGTAATTACCAGAAAAAATCATTTGAAATAGGCAGTCAGATTGCCGAATGGCGAGGTAAAATGACAGGGAAGGCCGGTGAACCCGCCTACGACTCCGCCGCGTCGCAAATCAAAAGGCTGAGTGAAGAAATGCAGCAGTACAGAGAGGATCTACAAAAAAACAATCCCAAGCACTTGCTCACTGCCATATTCAATATATTAAAAGACCCCCAAATACCGCCTGCTGAACAACATCCTGGCGGGAAATACGACAGCCTCTATGCCTATCATTTTTACAAAGACCATTTTTGGGATGGTATCAGCTGGGCAGACGACCGCTTAATGAGAACGCCCGTGCTTCAGGGAAGATTTGACCGCTATTACGATGAAGTACTTCCTCAGATGCCTGACTCATTGATAAAGTATGCAGATAAAATGCTGACTGAAGCCAAGCCCAGCTCAGAAATGTTTAAGTATGTTCTCTCCAGTTTAACCGATAAATACGTTAATCCCAAATACATGGGTCAGGATGCCGTATTTGTTCACCTGTTTGAAAAATACTACATGACAGGCCAAGCAGATAGCTGGATGACAGAGCAATACAAGAAATTCATTTTCGATCGTGGATACTCATTGATGATGAACGTGATTGGAAAAAAAGCAGCAGAATTGCCCATGGTTGATAGCCTTGGGAAATCATTTTCTCTTTATGCCCTTCAAGCTCCCTTCACGGTAGTATGCTTCTGGGATCCAACTTGCGGACATTGCAAAGAAGAAGTACCAAAAGTGGATAGCATGTTCCAGGCCAAATGGAAGCAACAAGGCGTTAAACTGGTAGGTGTGATGACCGACGGAGGAAAAGCCAATTGGTTGAAGTTTATAAAAGATAATAAGTTGAATGGTTGGCTTCATGTGTATCAAACCGACGAAACGAGAGACCGTATTTACAAAGAGGGAAAACCGGGTTACCGTCAACTCTATGATGTATATCAAACACCCATGATTTATTTGTTGGATAAAGACAAAAACATCATCGCAAAAAAACTCACCTATAAACAGGTAGATGAAATCATGGAAGTCAAAAAGACCTCATCCAAAAATCCATAATTCATGAAAATCATTTTGCTGTTCATCAGCGGTATTTTTTCCATCAACCTCTCCATAGGGCAATCATTGTTTACCTATGGTGGTAAGTCTGTAGATAAAAGCGAATTTCTTTACTCGTATCAGAAAAATAGTACCGACAGCATTGATAATAAAAAAGCGCTTACCAATTATTTAGAACTCTATACCCGTTTCAAACTTAAAGTTCAAGCCGCATTCGACTTGAAAATGGATACCCTCCCCAATCAAATCACCGATTTAAACAATTTCGATGAGCAGATTCGGGTGTTGTACATGATGGACTCCAAAACCTTAGACACCCTGATTCAAGAAGCTTACGAAAGATCAAAAAATGCCATTGGTTGTCAGCATATTTTTATTGCATACAATAAAGATAAAATCAACTCTATAAAAGCATCAGCAACTGTAGAAGAAATCAATACAGCAAATCAAAAAGCAGAAGAACTCGAAACGCGATTAAAACAAGGGGCAGATTTTTCTCAATTGGCAATGGAATACTCTGATGATCCTTCTGCAAAAATCAATAAAGGAAACATTGGATACATTCAGGCTTTTGATCTTCCCTATTTTTTAGAAAATGCTGTTTACGGTTTATCTGATAATCAGATTAGCGGTCCAATTGTCTCTGAAATTGGCGTGCACTTCTTTAAACGAATCGGGTCTCGTCCAATTCCCGAAAAAATCTCTGTCGCCCACATTTTACTTGCTGTTCCAGAAGACACAGATGAACTTACATGGAAAAAGAAATCAGCATTGGCCGACTCTATTTACAAGGCTTTGCAATCCGGAACTGAGTTTGAGGCAATGGCTCAGCTGTTTTCAGATGACAGAAGTACGAGAGGAATTGGCGGACTAATGGAAGACGCTGGCTCCAATGCGTATGATCCCCATTTTACTGATCAGGTCTTTGCATTAAAATCAGATGGAGAAATTGGTAAACCCTTTCAAACTTCTTATGGATTTCATATCCTGAAAAAAATCTCGCAGACAAACTCTCAAGCATCATTGGAAGATAAGTACACTGAGTTGAAAGAATTGGTGATGACCGACAATAGAGTTCAACTGGCTGTAAATGCATTCATCAAGAGTTGCATCGGAAAATTTGGATTAACAGAAAAAGAGCCGAATAAAAAAGCATACATATCCAAGCGACTTTCGCAATTCAGTCCCGCTTACGCTTTACAACTAAAAGATTTCAAGGAAGGAAATTTGCTTTTTGAAATCATGGATAAACAAATCTGGGGTAAAGCTGCGCAGGATGTGGAAGGATTAAAAAAATTCCACGCATCAAGAGCCAATCAATACGCTTGGAAAAAGTCAGCAGATGCCATGATCATTACAGCAAAAGATATGGCCTCTGCAGAATTGATAAAAGAATCGTATCTGAGTGATAAGTCGGTTGTAAATACCATAGAACGCTTTAAAGACATAGCTTCTATCGATACCGGCAGATACGAAGTGAGTGAACTTCCCGGAGTTGGAAACGAAAATGCAAAACCAATGTTTATCTCTTCCATCGTTGAAAATACAAACGATAAATCGGCGAGCTTTGTAATCCTCACCAAAGTTCATACAGATCCTTCACTCAAAAATTTTGAGCAGGCAAAGGGACAGGCTTTAAATGATTATCAGCAGCAATTGGAAGAGGAATGGATTAGCACGCTAAAGAAAAAATATCCCGTTGCTATTCATCAAGCTACCTGGAAATCTTTATTGGGAGAGCGAAACTAGAAAACCCGTTTAACTGTATTGTAAATGATCTTGGGCTTACCCAAGGTATAGTAATGCAATACAGAAACACCTGCTTTTTTCAATTCGATGGATTGCTGAACCAGCCAGTCCTCACCCACTTTCTCTGCCTCTTCATCGGTCTTGCTCTTATTCATTGCATCAATCAAATCCGTTGGAAGATCCACGTGAAAAATGCGTGGAATCATCGTCAGCTGTTTTTTATTGGTCAGGGGCTTTAATCCTGGAATGATGGGAACGTTTATGCCATTTGCTTTACACTTGTCAACGAAGTCGAAAAATTTTTGATTGTCAAAAAACATTTGCGTCATGATATACTCTGCTCCGGCATCTACCTTGGCTTTGAGATAACGCATATCGGTTTCCAAATTCGGTGCTTCAAAATGTTTTTCGGGATACCCCGCCACGCCCATACAAAAATGAGTTCGAAACCCATCGCGAATATCTTCTTCTAAATACACTCCATTGTTCAGTCGATCTACCTGCTTCAATAAATCAATTGCATACCGATGTCCGCCGGGTTCTGCTTCAAAACTGGATTCGTTTTTAGTGGCATCGCCTCTCAATACCAAAACATTATCGATGCCTAAAAAATTAAGATCAATCAAAGCATCTTCGGTTTCGCGTTGAGTAAACCCGCCACAAATTAAATGCGGAACGGCATCTACTTGGTAATGGTTCATAATCGCGGCACAAATACCCACTGTACCCGGTCGCTTTCGAACTTCTATTTTTTCAAACGTACCATCCTGCTTCTTTTTGAATATCTGTTCACTGCGGTGATAGGTTACGTTAATAAAAGGTGGCTTAAACTCCATCAAGGGGTCTAAATGTGAATACAAAGAAGTGATGTTTTTGCCTTTCAAAGGAGGCAATACTTCAAAAGAAACCAAGGTGTCTTTTGCCTGCTTGATGTGATCAATTACTTTCATTGTGCTTCCTCTTAGGATTAGGGCCTAATGGCCGGCAGCAAAAGTACAAGATTATGCTGATGAAAATTGATACTTTTGCAAGGATGCAATTGACCATTACCACAAAAAACCTGATCAAGCGTTACAGCAGCAGAACCGTTGTAAACCAGGTTTCTGTAGAATTGAAGCAGGGTGAAATCGTAGGGCTCTTAGGCCCTAACGGTGCAGGTAAAACCACGTCGTTCTATATGGTGGTGGGGCTTATCAAACCCGATGAAGGAGAAGTGTACTTGAATGATCTCAACATTACCAACCTCCCCATGTACAAAAGGGCCCAAATGGGAATCGGCTATTTGCCACAAGAGGCTTCGGTATTTAGAAAGCTGACCGTAGAAGACAACATAGCTGCGGTATTGGAAATGACCAAACTCAGCAAAGTAGAACAAAAGCAAAAATTAGAGGACTTGCTTCAAGAGTTCCGTCTAACGCATGTTAGAAAAAACAATGGTGATTCGCTAAGCGGAGGAGAACGAAGAAGAACCGAGATTGCCAGAGCTTTAGCAGTGGACCCCAAATTCATTTTACTCGATGAGCCCTTTGCAGGAGTAGATCCCATTGCAGTTGAAGATATACAAACGGTGGTAGCGCGACTCAAATTCAAAAACATTGGAATTTTAATAACCGATCACAACGTTAACGAAACCCTTTCCATTTGCGATCGTGCGTATTTGTTGATTGAAGGCAAAATATTCAAACACGGAACGGCTGAAGAATTAGCCGAAGATGAGCACGTTAGACGGCTTTATTTAGGTCGGAATTTCGAACTCAAAAGAAAAGATTATCTTCACGAAGAAGCCCGCCAGGAGTCAGCCTTCGGCGATCGCTAAGCCCTGAATCATGAAGATTTTAAGTCCAGCCATATCCACCCTGGCCCGATTGCGTTCGTGGAGAATTGAGGCCTGGATGCAACATCCCATATCAGCACAACGAGAAGTGTTGCAAGACCTCGTAACCACTGCCCAATACACCGAGTTTGGAAGAAAATACAATTTTGCCCAACTCTTCAATACAAAAGCATTCAAGCAGGCAGTTCCCATCCACGAATACAACGACCTCAAACCCTATATCGAAAAAAATATGGGAGGTGAGCAAAATGTATTGTGGAATACTCCTACACATTGGTTTGCCAAAAGCAGTGGCACTACTTCCGATAAAAGCAAGTTCATTCCGGTTTCACGAGAAAGCTTGGAAGATGGACATTTCAAAGCAGCAAAAGATGCACTCTCCCTGTATTACATGCACAATCCGGAATCCGATTTACTTACCGGAAAAGGATTAGTCATCGGAGGGAGTCACAACATCAGCAGCATCCACGACGAAGCCCATTTCGGAGACCTTAGCGCTGTTCTCATGCAAAACACACCATTTTATGGCAACTGGATTCGAACACCGGATCTGAAGATTGCATTGATGGATGAATGGGAAACTAAAATCGAAAAGCTAGCCGAAACAACCATGCAGGAAAATGTAACATCGGTTTCAGGTGTACCCACTTGGACCTTGGTGCTGTTTCAGCGAATTTTAGAAATGACAGGGAAGAAAAACATCAAAGAAGTATGGCCCTCGTTTGAATTGTATATGCATGGCGGTGTATCCTTTCACCCCTATCGCGAACAATTTAAAAAGTTGATTGGAGAAGACATCCAATACATGGAAATGTACAACGCCAGTGAAGGATTTTTCGCCGCTCAAGATGAATTGGATAAAGAAGGCATGTTGCTTTTTTTAGATCATGGAATATTCTATGAGTTTATGCCGATAGAAGAATATGGACAAGAAAATCCAAGAACCATTGGACTAAAAGATGTGGAACTGAATCAGCATTATGCTCCTGTGATCAGCACCAATGGTGGATTGTGGAGATACCTGATTGGCGATACCATTCAATTTACTTCGCTAAAACCCTATCGAATCAAAGTAAGTGGTAGATTGAAATTATTCATCAATGCATTTGGAGAAGAGCTGATCATTGACAATGCCGAAAGAGCCATAGCAGAGACCTGCAAAGAAACAGGGGCTGTTGTTTCAGATTATACTGCTGGCCCGGTGTATTTCAGTGAAGATGGAAATGGCGCACACGAATGGTTAATTGAGTTTGAAAAAGAACCTCAAGACCTCTCTGACTTTACCAACAAATTAGATTCGCATCTTAAGCAATTGAACAGCGATTACGAAGCCAAGCGTTACAAAGGGATAGCCCTGCGCGAGCCCATTGTTAAAAAACTTCCACCCGGACAATTCAACAAATGGCTCAAGCAAAAAAATAAACTAGGCGGTCAACACAAAGTTCCCCGCCTCAGCAACGACCGCATCATCATAGAAGAAATCTTACAAACCCAAAACGCATAACCCAAAACCCACAACTCATTTATGAAACTTCTCGAAAACAAAATCGCAATCGTAACAGGCGCTGCCAGAGGAATTGGCGAAGCCATTGCCATCAAACTTGCAGAACATGGAGCTCATATCGCCTTTACCTACGTAAGTGAAAGCAGTGCGGATAAAGCTGCTGCATTGGTTTCTAAATTAGAAGGACTAGGTGTAAAAGCAAAAGCCTGGAGAAGCAATGCAGGTAAGTTTGAAGAAGCAGAAGCATTGGTGAATGATGTGGTAAAAGAATTTGGCACTGTTGATGTTTGCGTAAACAATGCCGGAATTTCAAAAGACAATCTGCTGTTGCGCATGACACCCGAACAATGGGATGATGTGATGGAAGTAAACCTGAAGAGTGTGTTCAACATGACCAAACAAGTTATTCGACCCATGATGAAAGCCAAAAAAGGTTCCATCATCAACATGAGTTCCATCATCGGAATTCGAGGCAATGCGGGTCAGTCGAGCTACGCAGCCAGCAAGGCCGGTATCATTGGTTTTACCAAATCCATAGCACAAGAACTGGGAAGCAGAAATGTACGTTGCAATGCAATAGCTCCAGGATTCATTGAAACGGATATGACCCATTATCTCAAGGAAGGAGAAGCTGCTCAAGCTTTTCTAGCCAAAATTCCTTTGGGTAGATTTGGAACTGCTGAAGAAATTGGAAATACCACCCTGTTTTTGGCCTCAGATATGAGTAGCTATATCACCGGACAGGTTCTAAGCGCTTGCGGAGGGTTAAATATTTGATTTTTTACATTTCCATCACAATTCCCCGCTTGAATTTTGATCTAGATGCTTAGATTTGCCTGGATGACTAAACGCTGGATTTCCATGCTTTTTTTGGCAATCATGGTAGGCCAACTGATACCCGTTAAACAGGTAGGTGACTTCCTGTACAACAATCAGTTGATTGAAGAAAAATGTGACGCAGGAGCCGAATGTGAGGATTTTGAAAGTCACGCTAAAGAAGGCTCAGAGAAATCAGATTGTATTTCTCCATCCAATTTTATGGGAGCTGCTCAATTAAATGCACTTCTAGAAGTACGCCACTATTTATTTACTTGTTTTATATCCAGACAAGAAGATGACGTACTTACTCCACCGCCACTTGTTTAGTCAACTTCAACTCTACCCATCATTTACCATATTTTTATTTGAACATTTTGTCAAAAATGTTCCCTTTTAAATAACCTCGTGCATATGAAGTCGTATTCAAAATTTCAAACTTCGGATCTCTTATCAGGAATGGTCGTATTCCTAGTAGCCTTACCCCTTTGTCTGGGGATCGCTGTAGCCAGCGGAGCTCCACCATTTGCGGGTATCATATGCGGAATAGTGGCAGGTGTTTTGGTTGGCTTCCTTAGCAATTCTCATGTTAGCGTTTCTGGTCCCGCTGCTGGCTTAATCGCCATAGTATTAGCCGCAATTACAGATCTAGGATATGCCAATTTTTTAGTGGCCGTTGTGATTGCCGGCGTTATACAATTAACCCTGGGTTTAGCTAAAGCAGGTGGCATTGCCAGTTATTTCCCAACCAGTGTAATTGAAGGCATGCTTGTTGCAATTGGTATCATCATCATCAAAAAGGAACTACCGCATGCCATTGGGTATGATAAGGGATTTGAAGGTGACTTTTTCTCTTACCAATTACTCAAAGAAGACCAGGGGATTTTTAGTGAATTGATTCATGCATTCAACTATGCTCAACCGGGTGCAATAGCAGTCACCGTAATTTCAATAGCCATCATCATTGCATTCAACAAAGTGGGTTTCCTTAAAAAAATAAAGGTTATTCCAGGTGCATTGGTTGCTGTAATGGCAGGAATTTTACTGAATGCTTTGTTCAGTTCCATCAAATCCGATTGGATCATTTCCGGTGAACATCTTGTGATTTTGCCTACTGCATCTTCATTGAATGAATTTGTTGGGCAATTTCAACTTCCAGCATTTGCATCCATTAGCAATCCTAAAATTTGGGTTGTGGCTTTAACATTGGCTGTGGTTGCAAGTATTGAAACCCTGCTGTGTATTGAAGCTGGAGACAAAATGGATCCTCACAAACGCTTTTCAGATGCCAACCGAGAATTGCGTGCACAAGGGATTGGAAATATTGTATCGGGTTTTATCGGAGGCTTGCCCATGACTTCTGTTATTGTTCGAACAACAGCCAACATCAACGCCGGTGCTCAATCCAAGTTTTCTGCCATCGTACATGGACTTCTGCTTCTCCTCGCTGTAGTTTTAATACCCGGATTACTCAACATGATCCCCATGGCCAGCCTTGCTGCCATTTTGATTATGATTGGTTGGAAGCTCGCAAACCCAGACGTATTCAAGCACATGTGGAAAAATGGATTGAATCAATTCATCCCTTTTGTGGTAACCGTTGTTGCAGTTGTTTTTACAGACTTGTTGAAAGGTGTAGGAATAGGCTTAGTAGTAAGTATATTTTATATATTAAAAGGAAATATGAAACTGGCTTATCAATTTCGTAAAGAAGAATACGAAGCAGGCGAAACCATTCATATAGACCTGGCGCAAGAGGTTTCCTTTTTAAATAAAGCTGCAATCAAACAAACCTTAAGTGACCTGCCCAACAACAGTAAAGTGGTAATTGATGCCGGCAATACAGTATATATAGATTTTGATGTACTTGAATTGATTCGCGACTTTCAAAAAATAGGTGCGAAAGAAAGAAACATTGAACTGACATTACAAAATTTTAAGTCTGTTTACCAAATAAAAGACGCACAACATGTGCATTCAGAAAAAGAATAACAGTTAACCCTTTAAAAAATTATATTATGAAATCGTACGAGAAACTATTGGAAAATAACAGGAATTGGTCGAAGCATGCCATTGAAACCGACCCTGAATTTTTCTCCAGACTGGCCAACACTCAAACTCCTGAATATCTATGGATAGGGTGCAGCGACAGTCGGGTTCCACCTGATTCTATTACTGGAACCAACCCCGGTGAGATTTTCATTCACAGAAATATTGCCAACATGGTTGTGCATACCGATTTAAATATGTTATCTGTTTTGCAGTATGCAGTGGAAGTGTTGAAAGTTAAACATATAATTGTATGCGGGCATTACGGTTGCGGTGGTGTAAAAGCAGCACTTTCGCACAATTCTCTTGGCATCATCAACAAATGGCTCAGAAATATCAAAGACGTTTATCGGTTCCACCGCGATGAAATTGATTCCTTACCCACTGATGCAGAAAAAGTAAATAAGATGATTGAGTTGAATGTGCAAGAACAAGTAATGAATTTAGCTAAAACCTCCATCGTGCAACAATCATGGAAAAAAAACAATGCTCCGCATTTGCATGGCTGGGTATACGGATTGGACAATGGGTTAATAAAACCAATTTTTGAAATGGCAGCTGGAACGCACATCGATCCCATTTACGAGTTCGACAACCTTTAAGTCAAGATTGATATTCATCGATTTGCTTGCATAGCGCAGCAAATATCTCATCAATGGAACCAAAGCCGTTTACGTTTACAACCCGATCAAACTGACGGTAGTGATCGGCAACGGCTAAGGTTTCATTTTTATAAACTCCTATACGCTTCTTTTGAATTTCAGGATCAGCGTCATCTGTTCTACCCGAAGTTTTGGATCTACCAATCATTCTGTTCACCAATTCTTCATCTGGCACATCCATGGCCAAAACCAAGTTGATTTTTTCATTGTACGATTGCAACAACTGATCCAACGCCTCTGCCTGTGCTCTGGTGCGTGGAAATCCATCAAACAAAAATCCGTACACACTTGGATTCGCTTTGATCACATTATCAACCATCCCTATAACTACGGCGTCTGGCACCAACTGTCCGGCGTCCATAAACGACTTCGCTTGTAAGCCAAGCTCGGTTTGTTTAGCAATTTCCGATCTCAATAAATCTCCTGTAGAAATATGCTTAAACCCATATTTTTGGATGAGTTTTTCAGATTGTGTGCCTTTTCCACTTCCGGGGGGACCAAACAAGATAAGATTGAACATGTTAAGCAGTTAAACAGTTAATAGGTGGGGTTGTTAGTTTTAGTAATTTTAATAGAGCCCAAATATAAAAAGAAATGATAAAAGCATCCGGCATGAAGATAAAAGCAATAGCCTCGCTGGTTTTAATCATCGCACTTGGAGCCTGTTCCCAAGCTCAGGACCCTTCAAAAAAAACGAATACTAAAATGGAAGAGAGCAAAAAAACCAATCTCGTATTCTCCCGATCAAGCGAGGAGAAAGTAGAAATTCCTGAAGAAAAATGGAAAGAAGTTCTAACACCCGATCAATATTATATTGCTCGACAAAAAGGAACAGAGAGACCTTGGACCAGCAAGTTTGAAAAATTTGACGAGAAAGGAACTTATTACTGCGCAGCCTGTGGCAACTCCTTGTTTCAAAGCAATACCAAATTCGATAGCGGTTGCGGTTGGCCTAGCTTTTTCCAGCCCATCAACAAGAAAAGTATCATTTATACTCCCGATAATACATTGGGCATGAAACGTACCGAAGTACAGTGCGGCCGATGCAAAGCTCATCTCGGCCATGTCTTCGACGACGGCCCTCCTCCCACTGGGTTGCGCTACTGCATCAATGGAGTGATTTTGGGGTTTGAGGGGAGGAAGGAGAAGGGATAGGGAAAAGAGGAATACAAGGGAATAGGGGATAGAAAGAAAAAAGGGAATAGGGAATTGAAAGAAAAAAGGGAATAGGGAATTGAAAGAAAAAAGGGAATAGGGAATTGAAAGAAAAAAGGGAGTAGTTGATTTAATTCAGCTACTCCCTTTTCAATTGTATTCCTATTCCCTATTCCCTTGTATTCCTCTTTTCCCTAGTATTCCCCTATTCCCTAGGCTGTTCTTACTGCTTATCCATCTCAGCAAAAATCGTAATCTCTACATCCTTACCTACAACCGCTCCACCTGCTTCAA
>JAULVY010000151.1:0-7718 GCA_032110825.1 Chitinophagaceae bacterium
TTCAAAACGATCATTCTCAAAAACAATAACTTCTCCGCTTTGCAAATCACGCAAGGCAACAATAACATTGTCTTTGGGATGAACCTTGAGAACGCTATTTTTCATGGAGGAAATTAAAAGATGCGGAGACTGAGGGATTCGAACCCTCGATACCCTTTAGAGGTATACACACTTTCCAGGCGTGCTCCTTCAACCACTCGGACAAGTCTCCTGAAGGACGACAAAAATAGTTCTATTCGTTTAGAAGCTGAAGATTTTTTTGGCATTTTGAGTGGTGATTTCAACTACTTCGTCAATTGAAATACCTTTGATTTCAGCAATTTTTTCTGCTACGTATTGAATGTAGGAAGGTTCATTCCTTTTACCCCGAAAAGGAACTGGTGTAAGATAAGGCGCATCTGTTTCCAAAACGATATGATCTAATGAAATACGTTTTACCAGTTCAGCCAAACCCGCATTTTTATAGGTTACTACACCTCCAATACCCAAGTAAAATCCCATTTCTATTACTTTCAACGCCTGGCGTTCATCTCCACCAAAACAGTGGAAGATACCAGTAGCTTTTCCATTCCCTACGTACTCAACTGATTTTATGCACTCATCCATAGAGCTTCTAGAATGAATAACCAAGGGTAGGCTCATTTCAACACCCCATTCAATTTGCTGATTGAACGCATGAAACTGCATCTCCTTGAAGTCAGTTGAATGGTAAAAATCCAAGCCAATTTCACCAATCGCCATAAACGATAACGAGGTTAAGTAGTCTCTTACTATTCGCAACTCATTTTCTACCGTTTCGTTTACTGAGCAGGGATGTAACCCCATCATCGGCATACAATAATCAGCGTATTTCTGAGCAAATTCTATCAAATCTTCATGGGTTTCGTTGTCAATGGCAGGCAGAAAAATTCGCTCAATACCTGCAGCCTTTGCGCGTTCAAGTACTTGTTTTTCATCAGATTGAAAGACAGATGCGTATAAATGACAATGTGTATCTATCATATCCTACTTCGTTAATAACAGCAGTGCAAATGTGATTAAATTCAAATATATAAATCGAAATAATCAGTACCTTTCCCCAGTTTTCATAGGGTACGGATTAAAAACGGGCCAGGGTTTCTACCCAGGCCCTACCTTTTTAAATCCTTCACCTTTTGAAATTCCAACGTATCAAATTCTACACCGTTATCTTTCCCCCAATTCAATACAGCTTCTAAACCCGCAAGCATATTCCGTTTGGCTTTTTCTGAATCATGAAAAAGAACGATGTCGCCAAATTCAAGCCATTTTACAGACCGCTCAGCACATTGCTCCGGAGTAAGGGATGAATCATAATCCTGACTTAACACAGACCACATCACCAATTGAAATCCTCTTTTTTTCAATTCAATTGCCTGTGAATTCTTTATCCTTCCATACGGAGCTCTAAATAAACGGGAATCTATATGCTTTTTAGCTGCACACACATCATCAACATATTCTGATGTTGATGTATTCCATCCATTCAAATGACTGAATGAATGATTGCCAATTGCGGAGCCCTGATCAAGGATATCGGTTACAACCTCTGGATATTGCACCACTCGTTTGCCGATACAAAAAAAAGTTCCTTTCGCCTTATGCCGATTCAACATAGCCAACACTAACCTTGTTATTTCTGGATGAGGTCCATCATCAAACGTTAGGTAAAGTTTTTTAGAACCATCGCTCATTTTCCAAATTCGATCCGAATAAAAGGATTGAATCAAGCCCGGAACTCGAATTGGTAAATTCATTTGGAGGAGTGTTGAGAAGGATTTCGGTATTCCCGATTTAAATCTGTGATCATCGTGAGCAAGGAAGTACGCCCCAATCTTTTTTCTGCAGAGGTTACAACATGAAATGGAGGCTCTTCCCAGGATTTCTTCAATGCATCCATGAATTGTTTTACATGCATACTCACTACTTTTTGCGTTTCTTTATCCGCCTTGGTAAATACAATGGAAAATGGAACCTGCCATTCTCCCAATTGGTTAATGAATTTTAAATCGAGCTCCTGCGGTTCATGCCTGGAATCAACCAATACAAAAAGATTGACCAGGTTTTCTCGATTGCGGATATAAGACTCAATCATCTTTTCCCATTTTTTTCTTTGACCCGTAGAAACTTTCGCAAAACCATAACCTGGTAAATCAACCAAATACCAACGCATCAATGCATCGGTAGACTTTAGTTTCGACTCAATTCCAAAATGATTGATCAATTGCGTTTTACCAGGAGTACCAGATATTTTTGCCAAATTTTTAATGCCGGTAAGCATATTGATCAAAGAGGATTTTCCCACATTGCTTCTGCCTATAAATGCATATTCGGGCCTATCGGGTTTTGGACATACCGTTAGATCCGGATTGCTTATCAAATACTCTGCTTTGTGAATGATCATACCCTAGATTTACAATTCCTTTAAGACCCCTCCAAGCGTTTTTAACTACTTTTGCAAGAATGGGAAAATTCGCGCACGATAGTGTTGTTCCGGATCTGGAGTCAAATTTATCGAAAAAAGAACAGGTGGCCCTGATGTTTGATCGGATTGCGTTTCGGTACGACTTTCTCAACCGTTTTTTATCTGCAGGTATAGATGTTGGATGGAGAAAAAAGGCCATTTCAACATTGAAGCAAAAAAATCCCAAAATCATACTGGATGTAGCAACCGGAACAGCAGATGTTGCCATATTAACTGCAAAAATTCTTTCACCCCATCAAATTATCGGGATTGATATTTCTGAAGGAATGCTCGAATTGGGTAGAAAAAAAATAAAATCGTTACAACTTGAGCAAACCATTGAACTGAAAACTGGTGATAGCGAAGACATAAAATTTGAAAACAATGAAATTGATGCAGTAACGGTTGCATTTGGAGTTCGCAACTTCCAAAACCTAGAAAAAGGTCTAACAGAAATTCTTCGGGTTTTAAAACCGGGAGGTCAACTGGTGGTTTTGGAGTTTTCAAAACCAACCTTACCCGTGGTTAAAGAATGTTACTGGTTTTACATGAATGTGGTAACTCCCTTTTTAGGGAAATTATTTTCCAGTAACAAAAAAGCTTACGAATATTTGAATCAGTCCGTACAAAAATTTCCGGAAGGCAAAGCCTTCGAACATATTCTCCAATCCATAGGATACAAGAACACAACACGAAAACCTCTTACCCTGGGCATATGTACCATTTATACAGGAGAAAAATAATCGCTTTAGCACTTTCGGGTATGACCCTTACTTCTGCAGTAGGCCAAAGAAGTGTTGAATTGAATTTACCCGACCACGATGATAAACCGTATTATTTTGGTATTATTTTAGGATACAATCGCTCCAATTACAACATTACCCATGATCCCTATTTTCTACAACGAGATACAGTAAGGGTTGTTGAATCTCAAAACAGCGGTCGAATTCACTTGGGCATCATGGCCAACTGGCAAGTGACAAAACACTTTGATGTTCGATTTTATCCGCTCAACTTGATTTTCAGTGAGAAAAAATTTGGATACACCCAAAAATATCCCAATGAAACCAATAGCGTATACGAAAAACAAAATGTTGAATCCATTGTGATGAGCTTCCCGTTGCAGGTGCGTCTCAAAAGTGATCGAATCAATAATTTCAGAGTATATACACTGGCTGGACTTAAATACGATTACGATTTAGCCAGCAATTCGGGAGCACGCAACACCGATAATATGGTTAAAGTGAATAAATCAGATTATGGAGTTGAAGGTGGAATTGGATTTCAATTTTTCTTTCCTTATTTCGTTCTTTCCCCTGAAATCAAGTTCAGTTACGGACTTACCAACGTTCACAGCAGAGATGAGAGCTTACGGTATTCGAATGTTATTGATAAGATGAACTCCAGAATGGTTCTATTTTCTGTCCATTTTGAAGGTGGTGGAAGCAACCGCTGATCAATAATCATATTCTCTTCGCTGCATGTTCCAGCGTATGCCGATTGACGAAAACAAATTAGCAGAACCGCCTTCTTTTTTTCGGTAGTTAACATTTCCTTCCAGAAAGAGATTTTCCTTAACCTCATATGCAGCCCAAAAATTGCCATTTAGAAAATCTACCGACTTAGGCGACCCATAAAAGATTCCCTCATTTTTTGAACGCGTATCGCTGTCCTTAAAAATGATATTCCCATAATTTTCTCCCGGAAGCTCTTCACCTGTTTTCCAATATACCATTCGGCCCTGAAGATACCATTTGGGGGCAGGCTGATAACGCAACACAGCTATGCCTTCCCGAATATTTGACATCAATGGATGGGCTATTGCTTGATTGTAATGAGTATAATTGGCGACAGTATCAAAATGCGAATAGGTAAATGGACGTATCCAATTGGCTTCCAATTGGAGATCTAAGTTTTTGATACCAAATAAATCAGGATGCTTTAAGCCCAGCTGAAATGCCCATTTATTACCCCACCAGCCCTTTTTTTCTCGAATGTATTTGGTATAAAACTCATCCAGCATGATTTGTCCATATACCTGCACCTTCCCTCCCAAATTAGCCTTGGCATCAAAACCAATGAAGGAGTTATCCGGACTTCCCACATTCAGTTCAGCAGCACGAAGAAAGATCACCGGATTTAAATAGTTGAATTCTATCTGATTCAACCGCCCAAATACAATTCCTTCAAAAAATCCCAAGGTTAACCACTTGGGTGTATTGAAACTTAAATAATGTATTGATGCATATTTCTTGGAAAACAACGTGTCTTCACCCAAGGACCTGCGTGTATACTGGGGCTGTAATTCCATTACGCGACTAGAATAATTAAGCTTCCAGATTCTAAGATTCAAATTCAAAAACAGATGAGGAGCTCCATGATCACCTATAAAAAGACTTCTGTATCCATTTCCCAAAAACATTTTATCATACCCAAATTGCACATCAACGTATTTGGCCGCATTAAAAACAATTGAACCCCTTGCGTCAAAATAATCATAGCCCGATTCCTTAAAAGGCCTGTATAAAGCAGCCCCCTGCACCGAACGATACCGATCATTCAACTGCCTTACAAAGGCGGGTGGCTTCTCCTGATTTTCGGTCAAATAAGCCTGAAACCCAATTTTTCCAGCAACCAAAGATCGAAGCACAACACCCCGGGAATTCAGATACCGCATACCCTCGATTTCATTGTCGTTCATCAACTGACCCTGAAAAACGGGATTGATGGAAAGAAAGAAATCCTTTTGCTTAACCAAAACCATGTTAGCAGGATCGGTATAAAATGCATTCAGGATGGATTTTCTGCTGACCGTACTAAATGGAAGCTCGGGTATCCATTCCATATTGTTGAGCATGGCTCTTCGAATATTGTAGCGATCAATTCTGGAAAAAACAGAGTCGTATTTGGCGTCTAGACTGTGTTGCAAACCACCTGCCCACCATTTTCTGGAGAAGGGCCTGATTGCAGAAAAGTTCAACAAAGAATCGGTTTGCATTTTGATTTCCAACCGATCCATTAATATATAATCTTTAGCGCCAGGTTGTAAAAAGGTCGACTGCGCATGAAGTCCAAAAGGGGAAACAAATAGCAGAGCGACTAAAAATGTTTTTATAATTTGCATTCAATCTCAATTAATTCACATGTCAAATATCCTGATCAAAAATGTACAACTCGTAAACGAAGGTAAAATCATTGCTTCTGATATTTTAATTCAAAATCAACGCATCGCAAAAATTGCCCCTTCAATTGATAATAAATATAGTGCAAGAGAGATTAACGGTGAAAACAAATACCTCATGCCGGGTGTGATTGACGATCAAGTACATTTCAGGGAACCTGGGTTAACACACAAGGCTAACATTCACACAGAATCCATAGCAGCAGTTGCGGGTGGCACTACCAGTTATATGGAAATGCCCAATACCAAACCTCCAGCACTTACACATGAATTATTAGAAGAAAAATATACAATCGCTAGTCAGTCGTCGCCCGCAAACTATTCTTTTTTCATGGGCACATCCAATGAAAATGCAGAAGAAGTTCTAAAAACGAATTCGAAAAAAAATCAAATCTGCGGTGTAAAAATTTTCATGGGCTCCTCTACTGGAAATTTATTGGTCGATAACCATCTAACACTCAATCGCATTTTCAGAGAATGCGAAGTGCTGATTGCCACACATTGCGAAGACGAAAGACTCATTAAAAGAAATTTAGAAAAAATGATGGCTGAAAAGTCAACCATTGATCCCTCAGATCATCCCATCATTCGAGACGAAGAAGTCTGTTTTGAATCATCGTTGCTGGCGGTGCAGCTAGCAAAAAAATACAATACCCGATTACACATACTTCACATCACTACTGAAAAAGAGTTGCAGCTCTTCAGCAATTTGCTTCCATTAGTAGAAAAGAGAATAACTTCCGAGGTTTGTGTTCATCACCTTCATTTTACATCAGACGACTATGCACGATTGGGAAATAAGATTAAATGTAATCCAGCCATTAAGTCGCCCAACAACAAGCAAGCTCTTTGGGAAGCACTCTTGGATAATCGCTTAGATATTATCGCCACAGATCACGCTCCTCATAGCTTAGAAGAAAAAACAGGAGACTATCACCACTCATATGCCGGATTGCCTCTCGTACAGCATGGCCTCTTGCTCATGCTTGACTATTATAAAAAAGGCATGATTTCATTGGAAAAACTCGTTGAAAAAATGTGCCATGCTCCCGCTGTTTGCTTTCAACTAAAGGATAGAGGATTTATTCGGGAAGGATACTTCGCAGATATGGTTTTGGTAGATCTTAAGAAAGAAACCAAGTTTACAAAAGATAGCCTTCTATACAAATGCGGTTGGAGCCCACTAGAGGACTTTGTTTCTCCTGCTGCCATTGACATAACTTTTGTAAATGGATACCCTGTTTATGAAAATGGAAAGGTAGATAACACATACAGGGGGATGCGCCTTGAATTTAACAGGGAATAGATTCATGAAAATTGATAAAACCACACTATACGACTTAGGTATTTTTCAACGTGATGAAGAATTTTCGTTGTTCCATAAGCTAAATTTCACCACTACTGCAGAAGGGAAAAATAAGTTGCTGGAAATCTTCTACACCCCATTGAAAACTATTCAAGAAATTGAGGATGTTCAGCATATTTTAAGTTTATATACTCAAAATATTAAGCTGTGGCAAAAGCGAATTACCAATGGTACGTTATTGATGGTTGAAAAGTACCTGGATGATAATCCGGCTGAAATTCCTGAACACCCAGATTCCATCAAGTCGTTTTTCTATACACTTTTTCATCCTGCTGATCATGCAATGATCGTTTTTTCAATGCGTCAAGTGTTTGAACTCATCAAAGGGTACGAAGAGCTGCATGCATTTTTCAAAGATTCCAATCGACCAGAAAAACTCAACAATCTTCTCGTTCAGACTCAACGAATTCTTTCCAATCGAAATATTCAATTTTTAAAAGATAAGCATCTATTTCAAGAACTCAATCGTAACGATGTACTTCGATTGGCACATGTAGTTTTCAATGTGATGCCGACTGAATTCAAGAAACTGATAGAGGTATACGGGTATTTTGATGCCTGGCATTCTATGGCATATGCAAATAGTTTGTTTCAAATGAATAACCCTGAATTCATAGATCAACAAGATCCATACATCGAAATAAACAATCTTTCACATATTCTTTTAGAACACCCAGTTGCATATTCCG
>JAULVY010000152.1:0-10016 GCA_032110825.1 Chitinophagaceae bacterium
CCCCTATCGCGGATTTCGAATAGTGGAATTACACAAGGATGGTTCTATTGCTACCTGGATCATGAACCCCACTGAAAAAATAAATAGTTCTGATATCCCTTCACCAATTTAAAAATCACTGTACATGAATCTGCTCAATAAAGGTTTTGCTACCGCTATATTTTTGGTTGCTTTTGGCTTAACAAGTACAGCTCAAACCTATGCCGAGCGATTGGGGTTTCCTAAGCAAGCGAAAGTGATCATTCTGCATGTAGATGATGCAGGTATGTCGTTTGATTCCAATGAAGGTGCAATTCGCGCAATGGAAGAGGGCGTTGCAAATTCATTAAGCATGATGATGCCTTGCTCCTGGATTCCGGGAATGTTTCAATACTTGAAACAGAAACCCAATACGGATGCTGGACTGCATCTTACACTCACATCGGAATGGGCACAATACAGATGGGGTCCGCTAGCAGGAAAGTCTGCAGTACCGGGTTTAGTTGATAAACAAGGAGCCATGTGGAAGTCCGTATTGGAAGTTGCTGGTCATGCTAGCCCTGACGAAGTGTATAAAGAAATCAAAGCACAAATTGATCGGTCCAGGACTGCAGGATGGGAACCTACACATTTAGACTCACACATGGGCACCTTATTTGCGACAGAAAATTTCCTAAAAAAATACATTCAGGCGGGTATAGAAGAAAAGATTCCAGTGATGTTCCCGGGCGGCCACAATACCATGATCATGAAATCCGAAGGAGGTGCAATATTAAAAAAAGATCAAACCGATCAAATTGGAAAAATGCTCTGGGATGCAGGATTACCTGTATTAGACGATTTACATAATGTAACATATGGATTCAAGTATCCAAAAGGAGTCTCTGATTCAGAATTGCAGAAAATCGCTGTACAACAATACATCAATTCATTCAAGCAACTTCAACCGGGTGTAACCATGGTGATCATGCACTGCACGTCTCCTTCTGAAATTTTTTCTAAAATTTCTGATTCAGGAAATCTAAGAAAAGCAGATCTCTTAGCCATGATTTCACCAGAACTAAAAGCTTATATCCAGCAAGAAAACATCATTCTTACCACGTGGAGAGAATTAAAATCAAGAAGAGATAAAATCAATTAATCCATTATTTTTTCTTCTTGTACTTACAATCTTCGGGGTTCGACTTGATGTAATAACTTTTGTAATTCAAAGCCTGAGGGTCCATGCATCCTTCTAGATTGAGTATTTCAATGTTTTTGAATTCCACCGGATGGCTTTCACTCTGCAAAGAAATGGTTCCACGTTGAAGCAGCTGCCCCGATTGTCCAAATACAACATCCTGATCACTCACGTTTCCACCTCCAATTTGAGGCCTCTCGTAAGAAAGCACTTCCATGCCATTTGCAAAATGTTTTACCAGCGAATCACCCAAGACCAAGACTTCAGCTTTTACCCATTGATCCCCATGATAGGTTTCTGATTTTGAATTGACGCAATGCGGAGTGAATAATTTTCCATTCATTTCAACATGAGTGCCTGGCGTACAGAGATTACAAGTTGTTCGTTTGTTTTTACCATCCCCGCCCAACAACTGCACTTCAATGGATACAGGAAAATCCTGATGAAGCCCCATGGATTCGGGCGACTGCCCATGTATCATAATCCCGCTGTTGCGCGTGGCCCAGCCCGGACCCTCTTTGGCTTGCTCTCCTACAAAGCGATACTCCAAACGAATTCTGTAGTAGGAAAAGGGCTTATAATAAAACAAATGTCCAAATCGTTCGTCAAATTTATCATAGGCATCGTATCGAACCACGAGCTTCCCGTCCTCAACCCTAAACGTATTGCCAAAGTTTTCTCCCGCAGCATGGTTCCGGATCTTTGGCTTCCATTTATCTAAGTTTTTACCATTGAACATAGATTCCCATTCCTCTAAACTGGGGTTTTGTGCAAATCCTGAAAAAGAAAACAAGACGAACAAAAGAAAAATAGTCTTAAACCGCATATCGAGTGAATTTTTACTGAAAGAATAATCCATTAATTTATTGAGAAATTTTAAAATATCTTCAATTAATATTTTATTCTTCTTGTATCAAAATTGGCCTAAATACACGAAAGACTAAATTAAACCATGGCAAATTATACAATTGGACTTGACTTGGGTGGCACTAGAATAAAGGTAGTCGCCATAAATGAAAAAGGTGAAATCCTTTATCAAGCTAATCAGCCTACAGATGACGGCAACGATCAAGTATGGAAAAATTCCATTTCAAGTTGCGTAGAAACCGTAATCAAAGAATTGGGAGGAAACCCATTTGTAGGTATATCTGCACCAGGACTTCCTGATGCTACAAACCAATGCATCGCTTTTATGCCCGGCAGACTACAAGGTCTTGAAAATTTTAATTGGAGTAACCACCTGCAAAGAAATACCTATGTACTCAATGATGGCGTTGCCGCATTGATGTCTGAAGCCAAATTTGGAGCATGTAAAGATGCTTCACATGCAGTGCTTCTTACGTTAGGCACAGGGGTAGGTGGAGCCATTTTGATTGATGGGAAACCCTATCAAGGTGCATTCAACAAAGCCGGACATCTGGGTCACATGGTAATTGATAACAACGGTGAACCCGATGTAACGGGAATGCCAGGTAGCCTTGAAGAATGCATAGGTAACTGTACCATCGAAAAAAGAAGTGGAGGTAAATTTACATCCACACATGCACTACTAGATGCCTATAGAAAAAATGATAGCTACGCTGCTGATGTTTGGTTGAAATCAATAAGGCAACTGGCTCTGGGGATTGCATCAATCAGCAACATGCTTTCCCCCCAATATATTGTATTAGGTGGCGGTATCACAGAGGCAGGTGATGATTTATTTATCCCCCTAGAAAATTTTCTAGCGCTTTATGAATGGAGGCCCGGAGGAGCAAGGTCTGTCATAAAAAAAGCTGAGTTTGGAGGTTTGGCAGGAGCCATAGGTGCGGCTTGCTTTGCTATTGAAAAAAACAAATCATGATGAATGAAAATGTAAGCACTCTGCTTAATCGCTATCGATCTGGATTTAGTCTAGAGCAACCATTTTATACTTCACAAGAAATACTATCGTCTGAGTGGGAATCCATTTGGAAAAAACATTGGATTTACGCTGGCAATAGTGCTCAACTTAAAAAAAGCGGTGATTATTTTCTCTATAAAATTCATCACGATGAAATAATCATCATTAAAGGAAATGATGATACGGTATATGCACATTATAATACATGCACCCACAGAGGCTCCGCGATATGTCTGGAAGAAATTGGTCATGCTGCCAAACTTATTTGTCCTTACCACCAATGGGTGTTTGATAAAGACGGTAGTTTGCTAAATGCCAGAATGATGCCTGATAGTTTTTGTAAAGACCAGTATAACCTAAGGTCAGTTGCAGTAGAAGTTGTAGAAGGTCTTATATTCATTTCTCTCGCAAAACAACCGCTTGATTTTTCAGCCATCAGAAAAAGTTTTACCCCCTTTTTGAAAACATATAATTTAAACCAGGCTAAAGTTGTTTGTCGAAAAAAATATACACTAAACGCCAATTGGAAACTTGTAGCAGAAAACTTTAGGGAATGCTACCATTGTGGGAGTGCACATCCCGAATATTGCAAAGCTGTTATTGGTGCAAATTTGAGAGAAGATACCGTTGAATTGACCGAAGAAAAAAAAGAAAGCTGGAAAGCAAAAGGATTAGCAACAGATTCAATTGAAGTAACACCAGGCACCACCAGTTATGCAATTCGATATCCGCTAAGACCAAACATAGAAAGTTACAGCTTGGATGGCAAAAGGGTTTCTATTCCCATGGGGCATCACAAGGACTACGATGCTGGAGTAGTAGGATTGGTGAATTATCCTAATTTTTGGATGGATGCAGTAAGCGATTATATATGGACCATGAGAGTTACTCCTATTGATGCAAGCACAACAGATGTAGAATTCTGTTGGTTGGTTGATGAAAAAGCTGAAGAAGCGAAAGATTACGACTTAAAACATCTAACCGATTTTTGGGAGATTACAGGAGCCCAGGATGGCGAACTTTGTGAAAATAATTTTAAAGGTATTGTATCCAGTGCCTACCGGCCAGGACCATACGCTGATGTTGAAGATCAGGTCGTTAATTTTGTGGATTGGTGCGTAACGCAGTTAAAATCAAAATAACTGCCAAAAGCACAACACCTGCATTTAGCAAAAACAAAGTTGGTAGACTGAGTCCTATATCAGTTAAATAGCCTACCCAATAATTACCAAGTACAGCGCCTGCACCATAATACGATGCATAAAGCAAGGATTGCCCTGTAGCCAACAACTCTTTTTGCACCAATGAATAAACCAATTCAACACAGACTACCCAGAACAAGGACCAAGATATACCATGCAACAATTCAATAGGCAATGCCAATTCAGGCAATGTAATAACGCTGTATAAAAACAAGCGAACAGCAGTAGCAACTACCGTTATCAATAAGGCTACCCGAATACCTATCCTCGCTATAATCCGAGCTGAAAAATAGAAAAATGGAATTTCAAATAGCCCTTGTAAAGACAAGCCATATCCGACCAAGGTTGCTGAAGCTCCATTTGCCTTCATATAGAGTGAATAAAAATTCCAAATAGACGTCCCGGCAATTGAAACCAATAAAACAACAATCAGCAATACTACAAGCTGCTTATTCAAAATCAGCCGACTAGCCCCTTTTATGGATAAAGTCTCTATAGCAGTCTTTCCCGCTGAATCATTTTTCATCAATAATGCAAATAAAAAAAACAAGGCCATGCTAATCGATGAAACCAGAAAAATATATTGGATATCAAATTGATCAATAACCTGTCCTATAATCAACCCGGTAATTGACCACCCCAAAGCTCCTGCAACGCGTAAAGAACCATAAGAAAATTGTTTATCTGTTTCTACCAACTTCAACGATAGGCTATCCAACAAAGGCTGAATGGTGTTGTAAAATATCGACATCAAAAATGTGCTAAGCAAAATCCAATAAAACTCATCGCCAATCCAATAAAACAAATAACTGATTGAGGCTAGCAAAGAAGCAATCAATAAACTTCGCTTAAATCCAAAACGATCAGCCAGAAACCCATAAAAGGGTTGAACAACAAACATCATGATGGGCGTAGTACTCAATACTAGACTGGTTTGTACTGATGTAAGTCCCTTGTCCTGACAAAAATCAGCCAATACAGGTAACCAAGAAGCCGTACAACAAAATACAAGAAAGTATAAGATTCGAATAAGTACAGGCTGTCGAATTTGCATTTGAAAATTTTAACGCGTAAGCTTAGATGCAGCAGCTTCATCAACCAGTATAGCTCCATTTTTATGCATTTGCATTACGGATGCAGGAAATGAAGTTGTGATTTCTCCTTCTACTGCTTTTTGGATGACTTCTGCTTTTGCATTCCCATTGGCAATAAGATATACCTCTTTTGTAGATAGCAAATGGTGAAAACCAAGAGTTATACCATGCTTCAGGCTCATGGGTTTTGCAAAATATTTTTGCCCTACAGAGGAAGTGATTTCATCCAAAAGCAGCACATGTGATTTTGCATCAAAATTTGATCCGGGTTCGTTAAATCCTATATGCCCATTCATGCCAATCCCAACCACCATCAAATCGATACCCCCATGTGCTTCAATATATTCATCCATTTTGATGCATTCCATATTGAGATTGTAGGACATCCCATTAAAAAGATGGAACTGCGTTTCCTTTATTCCCAAGGGGTCAAAAAACCAGTTTTTAAAATCATGGTGACAACTCCCAGCTACATCAGCCGGAACTCCCACCCACTCATCAAGTCCAATAAAGCGAAATCGAGAAAGGTCAATTTCACGTTCTTTTACTTTTTGGACAAAAAAAGCGGCTGTAGTTTTGGGAGAATTACCAGAAGCAAAACAAATAAGCGCATTGGGTTTGCGCAAAATCAATTCCACCATCTGTTCTGCCAAGTAATCCGACAAAGCGTTATTGTCTGTAAAGATTTTAGTTGCCATTCCCATGCTTTAAAACTAAAAAGCGAAAGTTAATATTATGCAATCAAATATCCATATTCTCATTAAACTTACCTGGTTACGAAATTCTCATCTTTGAATAAATTGATATTTTGAAAATAAGAATACCCCAATTTATTCGTAACTTTTGGACAACGAATACATTCTGCCATGAAAAAGTTTAGTCTATCATTAGTATTGGTAATTTTTGCTTTAAGCTTAATTGCATTTTCATCTTTTGCGCAACAAAAATCTAGAATCATCGTCATTGGTGCACACCCTGATGATTGCGATAGTGATGCAGGAGGTACTGCTGCACTTTTAGCTTCGATGGGACATGCCGTTAAATTTGTAGCGGTTACCAACGGAGATGCCGGTCACCACAAGATACAAGGCAAAGCCCTCGCTGAAAGAAGATATGCAGAAACACAAGAGGTTGCCAAACGTCTTGGAGTTACTTACGATGTATTGGATAACCACGATGGTATGTTGATGCCTTCATTGGAGGTGCGCTTACAAATCATTCGTAAAATTAGAGAGTGGGATGCCGATGTGGTGATTGCACCCCGACCAAACGATTATCATCCTGATCACCGGTATACAGGGGTCTTGGTCCAGGATGCAGCCTATATGGTAGCAGTACCCAATATTGCTTACGATGTTCCTGCACTCAGAAAGAATCCTGTCTTTTTGTATACCATCGATAATTTTCAACGTCCAAATCCATTCAGACCAGATATAGCAATCGATATCAGTTCTGTATTTGAAAAGAAAATTTCTGCATTAGATGCACACGAATCACAATTTTACGAGTGGATGCCTTGGATTGGTCACTACGAAGAAGAAGTTCCCAAAGACAAAAAAGATCGATTCAAATGGCTGTTATCGAGATACAGCAGTCCCATGCGTGCAGACGTAAGAACTGCATTGGGAAAATGGTATGGAGAAGAGTATGCAAAAAAAGCAAGTTTCGCTGAAGCTTTTGAAATTTGTGAGTATGGCACACAGCCCAATGAGGAAATGATTCGCAAATTATTTCCCATGCTCATCAAAAAATAAAACATGAACAAACTGATCTTCTTTTGTTTGATGCTGGTGGCATTGGGGATACAAGCACAACCCGAAAATTCAGAAGCATTGGTTGTGAAAAAAACAAGTGATTTCAGTGTTGATGGGAAAGGAACTGCAAAAAACTGGGAGACTACCCCCTATATTGAAATACCAAAACGAAAAGGAGAGGTTAGTTATAGAACCCGATTCAAAATATTGTATTCAGATAAGGGGATTTATTGTTTGTACCATTCTGAAGATAAAAAAATCACCTCTACACTAAAAGAAGATTTTGCAGATATATATAACGAAGATGTAGTGGAGTGTTTTTTCTGGACTGATGAAAAATCACCAATCTACTTTGAATATGAATTATCTCCCTACAATTATGAATTACCAATACTTGTACCCAATTACAATGGAAAGTTTTTCGGATGGAGACCTTGGCATTATGAAGGAGAGAAATTAACACGACGTGGTGCAACCATACTTGAAAATGAAAATGGAGTGAGTGGTTGGATGGCTGAATTCTTTATTCCTTTTGCATTAATGAATCCTTTACAGAATGTTCCTCCAACTCCAGGTATGAAATGGAGAGCTAATTTTTATCGAATCGATTACGACAAGGGCATGAGCTCTTGGGCCTGGCAACCGATTCGTAAAAATTTCCATGATTATGAAAGGTTTGGATACATTGTTTTTGAATAATATTCAATATTCCTAGAAATTGTTACGTTGAAATCAGTTAATGATTTACGCAAGACTTTAATTACTAACTGCCTTTTACAACAGAATTATAAACAAAATCTTCCATGACACGCAGGGAGGCCAATGCCTCTTCTATTGTACAAGGATTCTCTTCCTGCCCTAAAAAATACCGAACAACTTTTTCAATCATGGGTTGCTGTATATGAGTCGGATGATCAAATGGCACGATCTCCTCTTTGGCTGAAGTATTAACCTTCACCGTATTGCCAAAAAATGGAAATTCAACGCTGCCCTGCTCACCAAAGATCAAACAACTGTCTTCTTTTTCAGATTCAGGCTTATCAAAATGCCACTGACCATTGAAGGTGATATTATTTGGATATTCAATGATCCCACTTACTGCATCTTCTGCAGGATAGTGTGTAGATTGGTGAACAAATTCTCCATAATAACGAACAGGGATTCCAAAAACAAACTGAAGAAAGTCCAGTTGATGCGGAGCCAGATCATAAAAATAACCACCGCCACTTAACTCAGGGATTACACGCCAATTGGATTCGGCTGAAGCAATCAGTTCATTGTTATGTGGTTGAAACATCCGCAATTGGATAGATTTGATCTTACCTAATCTTCCATCCTCAACTACACGTTTAATATACTGAAACATCGGAACAGCTCTTCGGTAGTGCGCTACTACCAATTTACCCTTGGTTTTCTGAACTGCTTCGATCATTCGTGAACATGAAAGGACATCCGTGGTTACAGGCTTTTCAACATATACAAACTTACCTCGATTCAAAGCTGCTAGTGCATACTCTTCGTGCTGCTTTGGAGGAGTAGCAATATAGATAGCGTTGATCTCTGGATTATCCATCAAATCATACGCATTACTATACCAACGAGGAACGTTATGTCGTTTCGCATAATCTGCAGCTTTGGCTGTATCTCTTCTCATCACGGCCATCAAGGTAGAATGTGGAACTTTGGCAAATGCAGGTCCGCTTTTTACTTCTGTAACATTGCCGCACCCGATAATTCCCCAGTTGACGGTTGTTCGATACTGATTATCCTCATTACCCATAAAAGGGAAGTTACAATACAATCCATAAATTGTATAAATTCAGGTATACAAAGCTTTAAATAGGTTAGCATGTACAAGTCAGAATACGGAAGAAGAAATTTCTTAAAGAACAGTTCAGCGCTCTTGGGACTCACCTACCTAAAACTAAATTCGCTGGATTCTTTTACATTAGCTCCAAAAAAAAGAGTAGCCCTCATTGGCACTGGTTGGTATGGAAAAAGTGATTTGTTTCGGTTGATGCAAGTTGCACCGATCGATGTAGTTGGACTTTGTGATCCCGATCAAAATCAACTGAAACAAGCTTCGGTTTTAATTAAAGAACGATTAAAATCAAGTACCGCTATCGCTACGTACAATGATTATCAAAAATTACTGGCAGATCAAAAGCCAGAAATCGTATTGATTGGATCACCCGATCATTGGCATGCATTACAAGCTATCGATTCGATGAAAGCAGGAGCACATGTGTACGTTCAAAAACCCATCAGCGTAGATGTATTAGAAGGTGAAGCCATGGTGGAAGCAGCTAAGAAATACAACCGAACGGTACAAGTTGGTTTACAAAGAAGAAGTACCCCGCATTTGGTAGAAGCAAAAAAGAATATTGTAGATGCAGGTTTATTAGGCAAAGTGCATCACGTAGAAATGAACTGCTACTACCACATGCGCAACAACAGCAATCCTGCGCTTCAAGAAGTTCCGTCTTATTTTGATTATGATATGTGGACAGGCCCCGCACCCTTAAGGCCATTTGACGGCATGCCGCATCGTGGTTGGTGGAGAGCGTTTATGGAATATGGAAATGGGATCATGGGTGATATGTGTGTACACATGTTTGATGCCGTTCGTTGGATGTTGGCATTGGGATGGCCGAATAAAATTTCCTCAACAGGAGGAATCTATGGAAGTAATCCGGGTAAAAGCAATATTGCAGATACGCAAACAGCGGTGTTTGAGTACGAGGGGTTGAATTGTGTTTGGACACATCGCAGTTGGGGAACTTCTCCCAATCCGGAATATCCCTGGGCTTTTATCATTTATGGTGAGAAGGGTACTTTGTATGGAAGTCCACAACAATACGACTTCATCCCAGTTGGCAAAGGAGAAAAAATTCACCGTGATTGTATGTTCGAAAGAGATCAATA
>JAULVY010000153.1:0-3998 GCA_032110825.1 Chitinophagaceae bacterium
AAAATCAGGCTCTTCCAGACCCACATAAATTCGGATCATGCGGTGGTTCTCATCCTTAATATTAAAATCAGCAGGCTGCACTCCAGCACATTTTGGAATGACAAGCGATTCATGACCACCCCAACTCACCGCCATGCGAAAATACTTTAAGCGATTGCAAAAAGTTTCAACCTCTTCTATTCGATCACACTTCAGATAAATGGTAATCAGTCCACATGCGTTTTTCATTTGTGATTTAGCTAATGTATACTGAGGGAAACTGGGATCCAAAGGAAAAAGAAGCTTCTCAACTCGAGGATGGGTTTTTAAAAATACCAGGACTTTCTGCGTTGAATTCGTGATGCGGTCTATTCGCGCTGGCAAGGTCCTCAAACCCCGAAGCAGCAACCAGGCGTTAAAGGGTTGAATTCCGTTTCCTGCACAGAGGTATTCACTGAGAAATATTTTACGCATGTGCTGCGCTGAACCAGTAAGAACTCCCCCCAGTGTATCACTATGTCCTCCAATGTATTTAGTAGCTGTTTGCATCACCAAATCAATTCCATATTCTATGGGTCTTTGGTACAAAGGCGTACAGAAGCTGTTATCAATCATGGTAACAATACCTCTTGACTGTGCAAATGAGGCTATAGCTTTCAAGTCCTGCACATCCAACCACCACGAATTAGGCGATTCTAAATAAATAAATCGCGTATTCGGTTTAACATGAGAAAGGAAGTGTTCGGTATTGGATCCATCTGCATAGGCTACATCAACACCAAAGCGAGAAAGAATTTGATCAAACAAATGTGCGGTCCAGGTATAGGGATGATGCACTGAAAGTATATGATCTCCTGATTTCACGTTTGCCAATACTCCTGCAAATACAGCAGCTGCCCCATTATTAAAGACCAACGCATCTTCTGCACCATCCAAAGCTGCTAATTTTTTTCGAAGAATATCCACTGTAGGATTCAACCCTCTGCTGTAGAGATATCCACCCATTTCATCCTGAAAAGCTTTCCGCAAATCATCCACCTTTTCAAATTGAAAATTGCTGGTCTGCACAATAGGTGGAGCAATTGCATTGAAATAACTAGCATGGTCTTCCCCCAAATGGTTGATGATGTATGATATGTCGATGGATGGGTCAGTCATGCTTTTTTCGCATTTTAGAAGTCAGGAAAAATAACAATAGAAAAGCCAGCAATACACCTGTTGCCGTTATTGCCGTCTCGGGTTTATCAATTGCAATACTGGTTGCAACAAAAACATATGCCGAAATAAAAATCACAGGCATCAATGGAAATAATTTCATCGAATAGATCTGTGTTTTATCCAAATGCTGAGTTCGTTTGCGTATGATGAATATGGTTGCTGCAGAAAAGGCCATACCAATAGAATCCAAGAAAATAGTAAAACCCAATATCTTGTCAAACGTATCGGCAAAAAATAATACAATCACACTGATTAGAGCATACACAGTGAGGCTGACTGTCAGCACTTCCTTCTTTTCACTTTTCCTGCCAAAGGCTTTAGGTAAGATCCCGTCTTCGCTCATCGCATACATTACTCTTGGATTGCTTAGCAACAAGACATTAACATAAGCCAATACAGCAATAAACAATAATATAGAAAATGCAAATCTTCCAGTTGCCCCAAACATCCGTTCGGCAACAATAGCGGCAATTCCTTTAGCTTCTTTCAACTCCTCAAATCCAATTACCTTGTAATACGCATAGCTCACGGATAAATACAAAAGAATGATGACCATGATTCCTATGAAAATTCCTCTCGGTAAATTCTTTTGCGGATTTTTCACTTCTTCTCCAAAGTTGATGGTTTGCTGATACCCTCCATACGTAAAAGAAACAGCAATCAATGCCAGTCCAAAGGACTTCACGTAATCGATAAATCGAAAATCTCCTTGGGGAATTTCAATGGCAGGTGGAATGTTGCTGACAGGAAAAAAAATAGCTGAAACAATCAGCAGGATCATCGAAATTTTAATCAACATTAAAATATTCTGAGTAGTGGAACTCATCCGCAATCCCAATAAGTTGATACCATAAAACAAGAAGATAGCAGCCATCGCAATGAGTGCTTTGGTAAAATCTGTTGGCGGCTGACTAAAAATAATTTGGGAAATGTATTCGCTACCAATCAGGGCTACACCCGACAAAGAAGCCGCATTGGAAATTAAAATAATACAATTCACTGCAAAAGCGATGGAAGGATGATAGCAGGTTGCGAAAATCTTGTAATATCCTCCGGTAATGGGAAAACGCGAGCCAATTTCAGCATAGGTAAGTGCTCCGCATAAGGCTATGAACCCACCCACAATCCAACTGATAAAAAATACACTCGGAGTTATTGCTGCCCGAGCAGAATCTGAAGCCGTTCGGAAAATTCCCATTCCAATCACCAGACCAATTACGATCATGGTGATATCAAATAAACTGAGTTGCTGTTTGGCTTTGCTCATGAACTGAAGATAGAAAAAGGTGAGGATAGTGCAAAAGATCCCTCACCCAGAAACACACTCACTTTAAATTCCACAAGATGTGGATAGATAATAAATTCAAAACCGAAATCAACTCCCTAGATTTGTATCGCAATCCGGTTGAAACCGCTAAGCGGAATCATTAAAAGGGAAGTCCGGTTACACAATAAGAATCCCGGCGCTATCCCCGTAGCTGTAAAAACCAAACCCAACATCGTTGGGATCATTCCATCTCTACGCCACTGCTCTCGCGGGAAGGCAGGAATGAGGTTGAGCCAGAAGACCTGCCTGATGCATTATTAATCACGAGCTTTCGGGAGAAAAGCCGGAGATGAAGAAACTGTCGATACAGCTATTTGTTTCTGTTCCATCCGAAGGTTCATAGTAAAATAAAACTATGAGCAAAAAATTAGCATCGATCCTCATCGCATTTTCTGCCCTGCACGTGCAGGCTCAAAGCGATAGCACCAAAGCATTGGACGAAATTATTGTCACGGCCAATCGAGTAGAACAATCCATCTCGGAAACGGGAAAAGTCATGCACATCATTACCAAAGCCCAAATCGAAAACGCTCCGTTTCAAACACTGGGCGAACTTCTCTCCCGCCAATCGGGCATCACTGTCATCGGCTCTAACAATGCGCCAGGCACAAACAACGACTTGTACATCCGCGGAGCAGGAACCGGAAAAACACTGATCCTCATTGATGGGTTTCCAGCCTATGATGCTTCCACTATACGATCAACATTCGATATCAATTTTCTTCCTCTGGATGAAATTGAAAAAATTGAAATCCTAAAAGGTGCACAGTCCACCTTATATGGATCGGATGCCGTTGCCGGAGTCATCAACATCATCACCAAAAACAACAAATCATCCAAACCTCAACTATCCGCCAATCTATATGGTGGTTCATATGGTACACGTTCGCTTAATCTTTCCAGCAACGGGCAAACCAAAAACCTTCAATATAAAATTCAATACTCCAGATTAATAGCAGATGGGTTCTCTGCTGCAATCGACTCTACCTCCAAACAAGGATTTGATAAAGATGGAATGCGTCAACAATTTGCATTGGCACAAATTGGATCTCCCCTGGGCTCCAAGTGGAATTGGAGGCTATCCGGACAATGGAGCAGCTATGAAAATGATTTGGATCAAACCGGCTTTGAAGATGCAAAAGATTATGTAGCCAAAAGCAACAACCTGCAATGGTCTGCAGGCTTTGGAAGAACATTTAAAAATATCAAATGGAATCTAAATTATTATGTCAACAACAGTACAAGAAATTATGTAGATGATTCTACATTTTTAAACGGTTTTTCCAATTTTATTCAATCCGATTACGTAGGCAATACTTCGTTCTTAGAATCTACTGCTGAAATTAAGATTAATGATAAGCTGCAGTTCATTACAGGATTGGAAAACAGATGGCTGAATACAGATCAGTACTACCTCTCCTACAGCAGCTGGGGTAAATACGAATCTACCCTTCCAACCGATAGCACCAAAACC
>JAULVY010000154.1:0-14341 GCA_032110825.1 Chitinophagaceae bacterium
GTCAGCTCCTTGCCTTTGTTCATAATACGCTCGTAAACTTTTTCGAGTAAACGCGGAACAGTAGAGAATAACGAAGGCTTTACTTCTCTGAGGTTATCGCCAATTGTATCTAGACTTTCTGCATAGTAGATGGAAACACCTCTGAACATGTAGATATAACTGACTACGCGTTCAAAAATATGATTCAATGGCAGAAAACTTAAGGAACGGTCATCTGGTCCGCACACAGGTTCAAGAATTTCCTCCACATTCATGATGTTGTCGAGTATGTTGTGGTGAGACAACATTACACCTTTTGGAAAACCGGTTGTACCCGAGGTATAAAGTATGGTTGCGAGCTCTTTGGATTGAATCTTCTCGCTGATTTCATATAATTTTTTCAGCTCTTCATCTGTGCCTTTATGCAGCAGTTCTTTCCAATGCAATGCCTGCTGTATGTCGTTGAATGTATATACTGCCTGTACTGTAGGAGTCTTGCTTCGGATGGATTGAACTTTTTCATAGAGTTCAACATCACTTACGAAAACTAGTTTTACGGAAGCGTCATTCAGGATGAATTCCAATTCATTTACGCTGATCGTAGGATAAATGGGTGTTAAGACGGCTCCAATTTTTTGGACGGCCAAATCCAACATAAGCCATTCAGGTCTGTTGTTGCTGAGGACTGCAATTTTATCTCTTCCTTCGATACTGCCGTCCTTGTATCCAACACCAGCTTTCATAAGTCCCAATGCTAGGCTTTCGGAAAGCGACTTTACTTTTTTGGTACTGTATTTAATCCAAACGCCATCTTCTTTGGCAGCAAACATGTCTTCCTGAGGGAATTTCTCGAGCTGCCATTGCAGTAAATCAAATAACCGTGTTGGTTTCATATGGCTTATTTAATTGAATTCAAAAAACTTCAACTTTTGAAAGATAAGCAGAAATTCAGTTTGATAATCGCCTGCTTAAGGCCGAACAAAAAAAATTTGCTTTACCTCAACATGGAAGTGGGTATGTCTTTGTTCAACAAGTTCTTGTAAATGAAAGCGTTATTTTCATTTGTGGAGTGCAATTGTTGATTTCCGCCCCAACCGTGCCTACCTCCTGGATAGAGCATGAATTCAAAATGCTTTTTAGAATCTTGTAATTTTTTGATTAACTGCAAGCTGTTTTGCATGTGAACATTATCGTCCATTGTTCCGTGATAAATGCGAAGCAAGCCTTTGTATTTATCAACGTAATTCATAACAGATCCAGTTGCATATCCCTCAGGATTCTCTTTTGGTGTATCCATAAATCGTTCTGTGTAGTGTGTATCGTACAATTGCCAATCGGTAACACTTCCTCCCGCTAATCCATGTGTGAAATAACCTGCTCCTGCAGTTAGTGCCATGCATGTCATGTACCCTCCGTAACTGAATCCGGCAATTCCCACGCGCGTTGAATCAGCGCCATTGGCTCTTAACCATTTTACGATGGTGATCCAGTCTTTGAGCTCCCATTGTCCCAAACTTCTGTGCATGTAGTTGATGCCATTTTTCCCAAAATGCCCACTGGCTCTGTGATCCATGGCTACCTGAATCAATCCCTCTTTGGCCCACCATTGTGCTTGTCCGTTGAACTGCCAACCATCTCTTACGGTGCCGGCATTGGGACCGCCATAGATATTGATCATCACCGGATATTTTTTAGATGGATCGTAATTCAAAGGCCAGGTGATGCGAATGGGTAATTGAAATTTTCCATCTTCAGATGGAATCCGAATGATTTCAGTTTTGGCAAGTGAGTAGCTATCAAATTCTGGTCCCTTTGAATCTCCCAATTCCACCACTACTTTTCCTTTATTATTCAAAAAGGTCATACGCTCAGGCGTTGACGCATTGGAGTATCGCGTTATAAAATACGTTCCCTGAGGAGAAAATTCTACGTTATGCGTATAATCACCAAAGCTCAATCGGGTTTGATTTTTTCCGTCGAGGTCAACGCGATACAAATCTGTTCTTGCTGAATTCTCATTCCTTGCAGTGAAATAAATCACATTTTTAATCGTATCTAAATATTGGATGGAGGTAGTCCAGTTGTTACCCGATGTAATTTGATTTTTCAAACTCCCATCGTTATTGTGCCAATAAAGTTGTTCCCAACCGTCTTTATCGCTTTGCAAGATAAATCCTTTATTTCCTGGAAGTAATTTGATTCGCCCCCCCTGATCGTCTAAGTCAATCCATGTTTTCTGAGTCTCTTTGTATATTTCTTTTTTACTTCCATTTGCGGGATTAACAGCATAGATGATCAGTTGATCTTGACCTCGGTTCATCCATTGAACCCAAGCCGCGCTTCCATCAGGCGACCAATAGGGCATTCCGAAATACTGATCTTCATTCTCGTTGAAGTCGGCCCATACCATATTTTCTCCTCCTGCTTCAACGATACCCACTTTCACTTTTGGATTGGGATCTCCTGCTTTGGGGTAGCGTGTATTCTCAGAAAATCCATGCTGACCTGCTTCGCTGTAAATAGGAAATAAGGGAACTTGTGTATCATCCATGCGCATGAAGATGATGCGTTTGCTATCGGGGCTCCACCAAAAGGATTTGTATCGCGAAGCACGACCTAAAATTTCTTCGAAGTATACCCAGCTGGCATAGCCGTTTAGTATGAGATCAGTACCATCTTTGGTTATACGGTATTCTTTTTCTGTTGGGATATGAATGGTGTAGAGATCATTTTTTCTGGTAAAAGCAACCCATTGTTTGTCGGGAGATAAGGTAGGATTGATTTCAGGTTCAGCTGTTTTAGTCAGCTGCTTGGATTCTTGTCCCACTGCATTGTATACAATATCTCCGTTTCTCAATGTAACCGATATGGAAGCAGCAGGCTCTCTTTTTAGCACATCCAATGAGGAGGGATTCATTTTTCCAGTTTTGGCATCAACCAGCCAATACGTTGATGCTGAATCTGGATGTATTTTTTTGCTGATCAATACATGATGTTCATCGGGCCATCCTAAGACCTGCGGAAGGGCTGCAGTAATTTGTGTTCTTTCTCCACGGAGCATTTGTTTTTCCGTCAATTCTTTTTTTTGAGCTAATGCTCCTGAACAGATGAACAACACGGGGATGATAAACTTCTTCATGTATTGATAATTAATAATAAACTAATCGAATTCTCTTGTACTTAGTCTCTGTAATTCAATGCAGGTTTTCTTGTTCCCAATAATGCTTCGTATTTGTAATCGCCTTTCATCTGCAGGAATTCCTGTTTCGATTTTTCGATGAGGGAAGGGTTGGTAAATAAATCGATAGCTGTAAGGGCCATGGTTTTTGCTGCCACCATCATTCCTTTGGTTCCGATTTCAGTGCCACCGCAAGCTACAGCCTGCCAGCTGTGTGCGGGTGTTCCTGGAGCCCAGGTTGCAGATCGCAGTCCAACTGTTGGAACCGCATAACTTACATCACCCACATCAGTTGAGCCGCCGCCGGCATCCATTTCAATTTTAAGCGGCTTGATGCTGTCGGCTGATTCTATAGCAGGCGCCTTAAATGTAAATGAAGATTGAATTTTTTGTGCGAAAGCTATTTCTTCGGCAGTGTATTTTACACCACCAACTTTTTCCAAGTTTTTCTGCATGGCTTCACCCAAGGTTCTGTTCAAAAGTAGATCGTGTGTGCCTCCGATGATTTCATAATCCATTTTCGTATCTGTTCCCATAGCTGCAGCTTTTGCGGCAGTTGCCACACGTTCAAAAATTTGTTTTACCTGATCGCGCTTCGGATGGCGAACATAGTAATAGACCTCTGCAAAATCGGGAACTACATTTGGAGCTTTACCTCCGTTGGTAATCACATAATGGATTCTGGTTTCTTGAGGGACGTGTTCGCGCATCAAATTCACCATGTAGTTCATGGATTCAACTGCGTCAAGTGATGATCTTCCGCGTTCTGGAGCTCCAGCTGCATGCGCCGATAAACCGTAGAATCTGAATTTTGCTGAACTGTTTGCAAGAGCGCTGGTCATGGTAATACCATTTTCTGCTCCCGGATGCCAATGAATAGCAACATCTACATTGTTAAATAATCCAGCTCTCACCATGTATACTTTTCCGGATCCACCTTCTTCAGCAGGGCATCCATAGACTTTAATGGTACCAGTCAATTTTTTTTCTTCGATCAGTTTTTTGATGGCAACACCAGCCGCAACAGAAGCGGATCCAAAAAGATGATGACCGCAACCATGACCACCTGCTTGGCCTGCAATTGATTTTTTTTCCGGTACTGCCTCCTGTGCGAGTCCGGGTAGGGCATCGTATTCTGCTAGGATTCCGATAACGGGACTACCCGAACCGTAGGTAGCAACAAAAGCTGTTGGGATATCGGCAACACCTGATTCTACTTGAAATCCTTCTTTCTTCAATGTTTCCTGAAGCAAAGCTGAACTCTTGGCTTCTTTGTATCCCAATTCTGCGTAGTTCCAAATTTGAAGTGCGATGTTCTTATACGGTTCGTATTGAGATTGAAGGGCATCAATGGTTTGTTGTTTGAGTGCATCATTTCCTGCTTCAACGGATTTCTTTTTTTGCGCGAGGGTATGCAAAGACAGCAATAAACAGCTCCATACCAAGAAGTTGATTTTTCTTTTCATCATGCCAATTTTAGACACACAATTTAAAGGCTTATCCTTACATTTATAGAAAGCGGTAGGTCTTATTTTTATTCCCGCTTCCTTTATTCAATTCAAATCGTTTGATATGTTGAGATCTCGTTTTGGTATTCTTTGGCTTCTTGGATTTTCATTGTCTTTTTTGCATGGTTTTTCTCAATTGAACAACAATGCTGGGGCAATGCGTATGGCTGCTTATCAAGCGCAAAAAGCCATGATTCAATCTTCGCCATTTAGAAATCTTCAATGGAGAAATGTGGGTCCTGATTTGATCAGTGGCAGGGTTACTGAAGTAACTGGCATACCCGGAAACAAAAACATCATCTTTGCTTCTTTTGCAACGGGTGGTTTTTGGAAGACTTCGGATGCGGGTGAAAGTTGGCAGCCATTGACGGATGAATTGGGAACACTTTCCATTGGTGCATTTGCATTGGCCCCCTCCAATCCGGATGTTATTTACTTGGGAACTGGTGAAGCCAATATTTTCAGAGCCTCATTACCTGGAGTAGGAGCATACAAATCGATTGATGGGGGTAAAACCTGGACTCACATTGGACTTACCAATACGGGTACGATTGCACGCATTTTGGTTCATCCCAAAAATCCAGATGTTGCTTATGTAGCTGCAGGAGGAAACGAGTGGAGTTATAATGCTGATCGCGGCGTTTACAAGACCACGGATGGAGGGAAAACCTGGAAACGTATTTTAGGATCGGATGAAAAAACCGGAGCTGTTGATATGGTGATGGATCCAACCAATCCGGATTTGATCTTGGTTTCAACATGGAATCGCATCCGAAGAAGATGGAGTGATCCAGTTCCTGAAGATGGCGATTACATTTATAAAACTACCGATGGTGGAAAGACATGGAATAAATCAACAGCCGGCTTGCCTGAAACACGGAATACAGGAAGAATTGGATTGGCATTTTCCAAAAGCAATTCCAATGTAGTGTATGCTTATGTAGATAACCATACACCCAAGCGCGAGCCAAAGGCTGGCGAGCTGGATCCCTATGGAAGGCCTATTCAAGTTATTCCTTTTGGAGTTCAAGTCTATAGAAGCGATGATAAAGGGGAGAGCTGGAAAAAAGTAAGTACCGAAGACGATAAGCTGGAGCGTTTCGCAGGTACCTATGGTTGGGTATTTGGGCAGATACGCGTAGATCCAAATAACGAAAATGTGGTGTACATCATGGGAGTTCCGTTGGCAAAATCTGTTGATGGAGGAAAGACATTCAAGACCATGAGTGCAACCGATAAAACCAGTGAATCCACGCATGGCGATAACCATGCCTTGTGGATTGATCCAAGCGACAGTGAATACATCATCAATGGAAACGACGGGGGTGTTGTGCTCACGTATAATGGTGGAGCCAAATGGAAGAATTTTTTCAGGAAGATTCCAACTACTCAGTTTTATAATATTACATACGATATGAAAGAGCCGTACAACATTGTGGGTTCTGTTCAGGATGAGGGGAGTTTTATGGGGTCGATAAATAATACGTTTGGTGTTAAACCGCAAGGCTTCAAAGCTTGGGAAGATGCGCCTGGTGGCGAAGGAACCATTATTGCGATGGATCCTAAAAATCCCGATATCATGTATGCCAGTACATTCTATGGTAGGCTTACCAAAAGTGATTTAAGGATGCCCAAAACACCATGGGGTAAGAAGCCACATCCGGATTCCATTCGCACCCAAGATATTTACCCCAAAAAAGCTGCTGATGAGGATATTCATCGTGGGGAATGGTTGGCCTATACCATGATTTCCCCGCACGACAATAAAACCATTTACCATGGATTTCAATATGTATTTGAATCCAACGATGGAGGCATTACATGGAAGAGAATCAGTGGAGATCTAACCTATAACGATAAAAATAAAATGGGTAAGACTCCCTATGCCATCAATCATCAGGCTATTACAGCCATGGATGAGTCGCCATTGCAAAAAGGACTTTTGTATGCAGGCACCGATGATGGTCGCGTTTGGGTCAAAAAAAACACTGGCGAATTCAAGATGATTATGAAGGGTATTCCTCAAAATGCGCATGTATCAAGGCTGGTTGCTTCTGCGCACAATAAAGATCGTGTGTACCTAACATTGAGTAACCGCAGGGAAGATGATGATAAGCCTTATGTATTTGTATCTGAAGATGCTGGAGAAACATGGAAAAGTATTGCTGCCAATCTCCCGGCTTCTCCTGTGAATGTGATTCGCGAAGATGATAAGAATCCAAATCTCTTGTATTGCGGAACAGACATGGGGATATACTTGAGTAGAGACAGAGGGAAGACATGGATTTCAATGCAAGGGAATCTGCCAACAACAGTTTCCGTGCAGGATTTATTTGTACATCCTCGTGATCGAGACGTGGTGATTGCAACGTATGGTCGTGGTGTTTATGTAATTAAGCAACCTCAATAAAAAATTAAAGCAGATGGTCTTTCAAAACAAAACCGCATTGATAACTGGAGCTTCCAGGGGAATTGGTAAGGCCATTGCTTTAAAATTAGCTTCACAAGGAGCCAATATCATCATCGCTGCGAAGTCAACCGAAGAGAACCCCAAATTGGGAGGAACAATATTTTCAGCTGCGGAAGAAATTGTGCGTGCAGGAGGAAAAGCATTACCTATTGCTTGTGATATTCGCGATGAAGAGCAAATTTTAAATGTTGTTCAAAAAGGCGTAGAGGCTTTTGGGGGAATTGATATTTTGGTTAACAATGCTTCTGCTATTTCACTTCAGAGTACAGTTCAACTGGAGAGTAAACGTTTTGATCTCATGCACGATATCAATGTGCGTGGAACTTTCTTGGTATCGAAGCATTGTATTCCGTATTTAAAAAAGGGAACGAATGCGCACATTTTGAATCTATCGCCTCCGCTCAATATGGACTTGAAATGGTTTGGCAATCATTTGGCATACACCATCAGCAAATACAACATGACTATGATTGCCATGGGACTTTCCGAAGAATTGAAATCAAGTGGAATTGCTGCCAATAGTTTGTGGCCGAAGACCACCATTGCTACTGCTGCGGTGAATAATTTACTGGGGGGACAGCTTTTGATGAACATGAGTAGAACTCCGGAAATTGTTGCCGACGCTGCAGCCATCATTTTAAATAAATCCTCGGTTAACTGCACGGGGAAATCGTTTATCGACGAAGATGTTTTAAGAGGAGAAGGCGAAACTGATTTTTCCAAATATGCATTTCATCCGGGAAGTCCCTTGTATACCGATTTGTTTCTTAATTCTGAACCCGGATAACAGAGTTGGTGACTTTGTAGATCTCAAATGTTTTGAAATCTTGGGGTGCTGATAATCCTTCACCGTACATAATCATATCGGGTGTATGTATACGGACTGATTTTTCAGTGAAAAACTTTTCCTGAGCTTGATCCCACGTAAGCTCTTTGCAAAATAAAGTATCTCCTTTTGTATTGTAAACCCGGACACTGTCTTTGAGGTAAACGAAATTTCTGCTTTCAAAATAGGTTGCAAAATGTGCATCTAATTTGCTTTCAATATTGAGTAGTGAATCAAAAAAATCCACATGTAAGGTTTTGGGGAGTTCAATCCGAGAGCTGGTATCTTGATACCGGTACATCAGCGGTGCTGTAAGTTTCGCTTTCATTTTACCCGCCTGGCTCATGTAGCTTTCGATATGTACAGCTTCATCTACACCTAGTTTTTTATTGAAAAGGGTATTCACTTCCGAGACATCATTCTCGCAACTAGCTAGAACAAGTGAAGCCAGGATAATTACGATCAACTGTCTGGCCACGGAGTAGAATTTATTGGTACTTGGGTTTATTGAACCAAATGTCACTTAGGTTTAATCCCAATGAAAAGCGGAAAAGGCTTTCACGAATATCATTTGATTTATTTCCTCTGAAACCAATTTCAAATGCTGTATTGATGGTTGTGTATTGGTTTGTGTATACATTTCTTCTTACAGGAAGTCCCGCTCCAAATGTGAATGCGTATTGTGGAACTTTTGAGTTTAGCTGAATGATGTCTGGGCCAAACCATGCGCCCGCGCGGTAGGCAACGCGACTAAAGTAATTATCGGATTTGTAATTGGGGATGATTTGTGCTCCAACTCTGAAAATCCAGTTATTGGTTAAATTATCGGCTGTTCCGTAGTATCGGTAATTGGACCAATTGCCAACGCCCAATTCTGCTCCTACCAACCAGTTGTTTTCACGATCCAATACAAATCCCAATCCCCATGCAGAAGGGTAGATGATTTCTCCTTTTTGATTTTCACCTCTGAAAATGCTATCAATTACTACAACTCCGGTATTGGCGCTTAATTCAATTGTTTCACGAGATATGTTTCGTGTGGCGCGTAATTTTGTTTCCAAGTTTCCATGTCCTGCAAAACGCAGTTTTGTTTTTTCATTCAGATTGATGGTGTATTGCAAACCTGCTGCAAAAAACATTCCACCAAATCGAGTTGTATCCGATGAGTTGGTATTTTTATAGGTAATGCTATCATTGAGAAACGCCAGTCGTGAACTGTATTCTTTGTTTCCAAATAAGTACCCAGCTTGGAATCCGATGTTGAGATTTTTAATTCCATAGGCCATCCCCATAAACGCTTGGTATGTGCCTCCATTGCCCACGTAGTTGTATCTGACGCTATCGATATTGGCCAATCGGGTTCGGGTTACGATATCGTAATTGATGCGTGTTATCGGTCTGAGTCCGATGTTCATACCCCAATTTCTTTTTTTGGAAAGGGGAAGGCCGATTTGCAAATAAGAAGGGATGAGGTAAGACGAATTGAACTTTCTGGCTGGATTAAGTGCTCGTAAAGATCTGGAATTGTAATCTAAACCAATATCGAGGGTTGTTATTTTGATGTTGGCGTAAGAGGCGGGATTGGTAAAGTTTACGGTTGAATAATCTGCATAGGCTGTTGCCAGTCCACCCATACCCCTGTTTAGGATGTTTTGTGCCTGTACTAAATCCCCTAATCCATAACGAGAATAAGGAGAGTTTTCCTGTGCCAAAATTGATGTCGAGAGTGACAACAAAAAACAGAGAAAAAAAGCTGAAAAACAATTAGTTATTGGTCTCACTGATCGCATACAAACCTTTAAATAGTAGTTCGGGGTCTGCAAATATCTTGTTTTTTAGTAGCCGTGCAAAATAGCTACAATCACCCCCGGTTAAAACCACGTTAAAGTTCCCGTACTTTTTTTCGTATTCCTCCACAATTCCCTCAATTTCTTTGGTCATTCCCCAGATAACACCACTCAGGAGATTGGTTTTGGTATCGTAGCCAACCAATGGGAAATCCCATTCTTTTTGCACTAGCGGTAGGAGAGCGGTGTATTCGTGCATGGATCTGAACCTCATTTCCATTCCTGGGGAGATGCTTCCTCCAAGAAATTCTGCATATTGGTTGATGAAATTGTATGTGATGCAAGAGCCTAAGCCAATTACTAAATTATTTTTTTGTGGGTAATAATGAACCATAGCGGATGCGAGTGCCATCCGATCAGCTCCCATGGTATCTGGTTTTCCTACGGTCAGCTTGAAATTTACTTTCGATTGGTGGGTGAGCAAGTGAAATTGAGAATGATTTTTAAGCATGTCTTCTATGTGAGGATTGTGTTTGATCACAGAAGACAGTATGGATTTTTCAGGTTTGTATTTGTCGATTAGGTTTTGAATCATCTCCATGCCATCGTTTTCGAGAACATGCACGTCTAAAAGTTGGCCGTTGCTGAAAGCAGCTGCTTTCATTCTGGTATTTCCGAGATCAAGGCAAAGTGTAGTCATGATTTCAAATCTGGAGCAAAGGTGAGGTAAATCGGCATAATGAGGTAATTTTACTCTTCCAAAATGGATCAGATACTCCAACAAAAAGCAATGGGTGGCGATAGGCGTAGTCTTGCGCGCTGTATTTCTCTTATAGAGAATGAGGTGTATGATGAAAACGAGTGGGCGGATCTTTTCAAACATAAATCTGAAATACCTCTAATCGGGATAACGGGCCCGCCAGGGGCTGGTAAAAGTAGCATGGTAAATGTATTGATTCAGCGTTTTGTGGACTCGGGGAAGAAAGTTGCAGTTGTTTGTGTTGATCCTTCATCACCTTTTCACCAAGGAGCGTTGTTGGGAGATCGAATTCGTATGAATCGATGGTTTGAAAATCCGCACGTCTATATTCGTTCCCTGGCGAGCAGGGGATCTTATGGGGGACTTCATCCAAAGATTAAAGAGATCATTGGTTTTATTACCCATTGTGGGTTTGATGCGGTGATGTTAGAAACTGTAGGAGTTGGTCAGTCTGAAGTGGCTGTATCCAGCTTGGTTGATTTGAATATATTGGTTTTGGTACCTGAAGCTGGAGATGAAATTCAATTCATGAAAGCTGGATTAATGGAAACAGCGGATGTTTTTGTGATTAACAAATCGGATAGACCTGGAGCTGATTCGTTTGTTCAATCATTGAAACCTTTTGCCAAGGGGAAGCCCATATTCAATATTTCTGTTGCAGAGGGAACTGGATTGGATGCTTTGTTTCAGAACATTGTGGAGAGTATACACGTTAAACTAAAAAATAAATAGATATGGAAGAGTTGATTCCCAACGAAGGATTTCCGAAGTCGGCCAAGAATGAGCCTTGTTGCGTAAAAACAGAGGCAGGTAAAACCTATGCATGGTGTACATGTGGTTTGAGTGAAAAGCAACCCTTTTGTGATGGCAAACACAAAAAAATTGAAGGCCATCCCTATGCCAGTTTGAAAGTAACGTTTGAAGAGGAAAAAGAAGTTTGGCTTTGTCAGTGCAAGCAAACGAAAAACCCACCGTTTTGCGATGGCAGTCACCGTAATCTCTGATTGTACTTCATGAAGTTTGGTGATCGCATACGCTATGGTTTATTGTATGGCATTTCGCTATTGCCACTTTGGATTTTGTATAGGCTGAGTGATTTTCTTGCTTTTTTGGTTTATTTTATTGTGGGGTATCGCAAAGAAATTGTGTTGGCTAATCTCAAAACAGCATTTCCAGAAAGATCAGAAGAGGAGATACGAGAAATTGCAAAGCGATTTTACTTGAACTTCACGGATACGCTTATAGAGTCGATAAAGCTCATTTCATCTGGAGAAGACTTGATTAAGCGGATGTTTATTTTTAGGCCCGAGGTCATGCAGGTATTTGAAGGAGCGCAGAAAAATATTCAGATTCATGCGATGCACAATTTCAATTGGGAAATCATCAATCTCGGTGTTTCGAGGGAAATGAAATTGCCATTTCTTGGTGTGTATCAGCCGATCATCAATCCATTTTTTGAATCCCTGTTTCGAAAAATCAGAACACGATACGGGACCATCTTACTTCCGGCAAACGATTTTAAAAACAACTTTATTCCTCATCAGGGTAAGCAATATGTTTTGGCCTTGGTGGCTGATCAAAATCCGGGAAATCCTGCCAAAGCATGGTGGGCAAATTTTTTTGGTAAGCCTGCTCCTTTTGTGAAAGGTCCTGAGCAGGCTGCACGTGCGCGGGATACTGTTGTAGTATTTGCAAATTTTTATAAAATCAAAAGGGGTGTGTACACATTTGAGGCTGAAAAATTTACGGATAATCCCATGGAGTTGCAGCCTGGTGAGTTGACCTTAAAGTATATTCAGTACGTAGAAAAAAAAGTACGAGAGCGCCCCGACAATTACTTGTGGAGTCACCGACGCTGGAAACATCCGTTTAAGACGGAATATGCAAACGACATTTTGGAAAAATTAAACCTGTGAATTTATTTCAGCAGATCCTGAATCATTTGATTGATCAGCTTAATTCTGTTGAGGTTTAGTTTGTAATACATGAATTTCCCATCTCTTTCGGTAATCACGATTCCGGCTCTTCTGAGAATAGCCAGATGCTGACTCGCTACCGATTGCTCCAATCTCATTTCAACAAAAATCTCGGTTACGGTAGCCTGACCTTTTTTATCAATAAGCTTGATCATGTCCTGACGAAGCTTGTGATTGATGGCCCGAAATACCAAAGAAGCTTTTTTGATGCTGAGTGAATCCATGGTGGGAGCGAATACGTGCAATAGATTGGGTTTGGCATTTTGGCTGCCAGTGCCAGAAGGAATTTCTTCTAGAAAGGTGGACATAGGTGGTGTATTAATAGGTAATAGGTAACACGAATATACAGTTAAATGAAATTTCAACCACATTCCTTGAATATGCATATTATATGCGTATGTTAAAATCCGCCAGAATTATTTCTTTGCGGTCGAATGAAATGATTTTGTGTATTCTGGTTCGGTGTAGGCGAGGTCTGAAAATGTGTTGTTTTTATGTGCCTGTTGGGCGAGTTCTGCGAAATGAGATGTATTGTGATTTGCTACTGGGAATGACGCATGGGCATGCTTGCATATTGCAGCCCATTTAGAAACTCCATTTCCTACAAACGATATGGTATGGGTATTCAGCCATTCATCAAAACTTTGTTCCTCTAAAATTTTTGCAGAGGGTTCGATTACGCATTCCATTTTGCTGTTGTATCCGGCCATAAATACTTCCATTCTTCTGGCATCGATCATGGGAATAACCCATTCGGTATTTGCCGAACGATTTCCAAATGCCATCCAATGAAGTGTATTGATCGTGATCAAGGGTTTAGCCAATGCATAGCAAATCCCTTTTGCAGATGAAAGTCCAACTCGTAATCCGGTATATGAGCCAGGACCATTTATCACTGCAATGGCATCCAACCGATCCAGTGGCTGATTGATTTCTTTTGAAAGATCTTCGATGGCGGGTTGCACAAATCCAGCGTGCTCGTGAGCAGCACTATTGGTTTTTTCAGCAACTACCTTACCATTGACTGACCATGCAATAGAAGCATCCTCTAAAGCGGTATTGATAAGCAGGATATGTACAGGTTGGTTCAACTGAATTGTATTCTATGTAAAGTTAGGTTCATTGAAACCAATTATCTTCGGGTTCTTAAAATAACATCATGACAAAGCAAGTTGTAAATACAGAGAAAGCGCCAGCGCCTATTGGTCCGTATAACCAATCCATAAAAGCCAATGGATTTTTATTCGTATCCGGACAAATAGCCATTAATCCGGCTACGGGAAATGTTGAGGCTGTTGATATTGAGGGAGAGACCGAGCAGGTTATGCTAAATTTAAAAGGGATTTTAACCGAAGCGGGCACTGATTTCGGTGCAGTAGTGAAAACAACTATTTTCTTATCCGACATGTCTCTTTTTACTGCTGTAAACGAGGTTTATGCTAAGCATTTAACAGGCGACTTTCCTGCACGTGAAACCGTTGCAGTTAAAGGCTTACCCAAGGGGGTGAACGTAGAAATCAGCGTGATCGCGGTAATGTAGCTAGGCAAACCAAAATGAAGTTTAAACGCGTTTTGGCGGTTTGATTATAAATTGATCACCCGATCCTTAATTTTGAACTATCTTTCTTGTGTATTGTTTAAATATCAATGAAGGATTTCGCTTCACTATTTAAGGAACATCAGCAGTTTTTCAACAGTGGTTCAACCCAAGATGTGGCGTTTCGGGTTAGCCAGTTGAAAAAATTACGTGATGCCATTCGAACTCACGAGCAACAGATTGTTGAAGCTTTGTATGCTGATTTACGAAAATCTGAATTTGAGGCATACGGTTCTGAAATTGGACAGGTATACAAGGAA
>JAULVY010000155.1:0-1243 GCA_032110825.1 Chitinophagaceae bacterium
TGCAGTTCCGGAATAAATATTAACTCCCGCTTCCAGTGTTTTTTTATAGCGCTCGGGAATGGTTAGATGCTCTGCACCCCAAGGCATCATTTCAATGGGACCTGTATCTGAGTTGATGATTCCTTTAAAACCTAGGCTATCGCGAAGTAAACCGGTTATAACTGCTTTGTTGTAAGCATAAGCGACTTCTTCGTATTTGGTGTCTTTTGGAATGGAGTAATAGGGCATGATGGAAGAAGTTCCTGCTTTGATGGCTGCTTTGAAAGGGATCAGGTTATTTTGGAAATATCCTCCAGGAAAATGCTCATACTTACCCCAGTCGAAATGCGGATCTTGTCCACCTACCCCTGCACCACCTCCGGGAAAATGTTTGGTTGTAAGAGCAACCGAACTAGAGGAAAGTTTCGGACCTTGAAAACCCAGCACGATTTGTTCCATCATTTTTGCAGCCCATTCAGCGTTTTCGCCAAATGTTCCTTCCACACGCTGCCAACGTGGTTCAGTGGCAAGATCTGCCATATACATGTATCCCTTCCTTAATCCAACTGCAGCCCATTCTTGTCGAGCTGTTTCTGCAAATTCACGAATCAATTTCAAATCCCTTGTTGCTGAGAGTCCCAATTCACCAGGCCAGGTAGAAAATACTGTTCTGCCTACACTCAATCCGATAGATGCATCTTTTGTAATGTGATTTCTAGGGTTGGAGGCGATAATTGCGGGAATACCTAATCCATCACTTTCGCATAGCGCTTGGAGACGGTTTGCCCATTCTGCTGTAATTTTTGCTGAAGTGTTTGCTCTTAATATGAAGTGACGAAGATGAAATTGAGTTACTCCCTTGGTTGTTCCCGCAGCCATGGTAATGGAAACTGGTAAAGGTTTTTTGGTAAACATATTCATGCTTTGCACCAAATCTTCTTCGTTGAATTCACTGGTGATGGGTTCTTTGCCCCTAGGCGCTTCAAAGGCCCAATCGTTTTTTAATCGGGTAGAACTGATGAGCATAAACCCCACTTTTTGCTCGACCGACATTTTTGAAACCAAGTCTTTTGATCTTTGGTCATACGGCAATCGCCAATCTTCGTATGCATCCAGTTTTCCATTTTTATTTAAGTCTTTGAATTGAAGTCCGGACTCCTGAATGATTTGAACGTTTCGATAGCCCAATGTGGGTTGTTTGCTGATTTGTGCATTTGAGGCATGGCTTGCTGATATAAGCATGGCCAAGGCTAAGATCTGAACT